>ONJR01000033.1 GCA_900318195.1 uncultured Planctomycetota bacterium | reverse complement strand
TTACACCGAACTTGCGTTTCGTCAACGGCGATAATGGAAATTTTTCCGAAATAGCCGCGCTGGTCGGGCTGGGGTACGATTCTACGCAACGACGGGCTTTATCTGCGTCGAAGAGTGAGCGCGGGCGAACACACAGACTGAATAATCAACAAATTCAGCGCATTCGCACCTCCTACTCTTTTTAATCTGTCTATTTTAAACCTTTCTGATATGATAAACTTGATAAAATGACGAAAAGAGATATACTGTAGGATAAAGATAGGCGCGAACGGTCAAGATCGGTCGCCCTATCGAATGGAATAACGACGCATACGGCTCGGGGATTGCCGGGCGTACAGGCGTCTACGACGAGCGAACGGTTCGCCGTCGTATCAGGGTTACACTATAGGAGAGCGTTCGCGCTAGCGAGATGAGAAAATGGCTAAAGCATGGGGTTTTTGTCTATCAGCGCTCCTCGTTGGCTTGTGCGTTTGTTTAAATGTTAGGTCGTATCCGAACGTCTTCAGCGAGATCGTAGCGAGTCAAGGCGCAATTCAGACCGACGAGCGCGCGACGGAGCAAGAAAATCCGGCGCCGAGCGAATCGAGCGAGTTGAACGGCGCGCACGAGGGTGAAAAAGGCGATTCGGAGAATAACAACGGCGCCGAGGTACCGGCGGAGGAAACGACCTTTGCCGCGAACCCGGGCGCTGAATCGGACGTCGGCGTGGCGAAGGAGCTCGATCAGATTGCGCTTGAACGCGCGGCGTTTCGCGAATCGCACCGCATTAAGAACGCGGCCTCGAGTAGCGCGCTCGAGCCGACTGAGAGTTGTAAGCCGCAGGGCGGGAAATACGTCTCGATTCCCTCGATCGAAATGGACGCGATTAGCGCACAGGACGCGAGTAACGCGCGCGTTGTCGGCGCGCCCGTCGCGCCCGATGAGATTCCGCAACGCGGGATGTAACAGACAGACGCGTAGGCGCAAGGACGCCTTGGCGTATACAACGGCTTGAAGAAGCGTCATTCTGCGACTTCTTCGAGCCGTTTTTTTATTGACAACGACGAGGTTGGCATGACCGAGCTGGGAATAGGAACGCGCGCCGATACCGACGCAACCCGCGATTCGCTACCGGAGCCGACGCGCGCGCTGCATACCGTTATGCGCGAGCTCAAGCTCGACGACTGGAGCGCCGCGACGATCGGCGAGGCGGCGAGCTTTCCGCTATTTCTTGAACGCGTGCGTTCGGGCTTGTGCGACGGACTAAGCTACTTGACGTCGGAGCCGGAAGCGCGTCGTTCGCCGAGCTCCGCGCTACCGAACGCGCGCGCTATGCTCGTCGTCGCGCTCGCGGAAGCGCGTGTGCGCGCGGAATCGGCGAGCGCGACCGCCATGATTTACAACGCGCCCGAACTGCAGTCGCAGTCGTGCGACGCGGCGCGTGGGAACGCGGTCGGCGCCGTCTCGGGCTACGCGACCTGTTTAGACTATCACGATCTAATGCGCGCGCGCCTCAAAGGACTGGCGCGATTTCTTACCGCGCGCTTTCCCGGCGCGTCGACGCGGTGCGCCGTCGATACCGCGCCGATTCTCGAGAAGAATTGGGCGGTTGAGTCGGGGCTGGGTTTTATTGGGCTCAATTCGCTGGTAATTAACCCGACGTTGGGCTCGCGCTTCTTTCTCGGCGAGGTTCTGACCTCGATTTCATTTGAAGAGCTCACCGGCTGCGCGACCCGCGAGGAGTTCGACGCGGCGCGCGATGCGTTAGCGCGAGAAGACGGACGGACGATATGGACGCGAGAGGAGCGCATGAAACTACGCGAACGGTGTTTGCTATGCCGAACGTGCCAGCGCGCGTGCCCGACGAACGCGATTACCCCCGACGGCGCGCTCGACGCGCGACGATGTCTCAACTACTGGACGATCGAGAATCGGGACGAGATTCCCGACGATATCGCGCGCGCGCTCGACGGGCGACTCTTCGGATGCGATCTCTGCCAGCGCGTCTGTCCGCACAACGCGCGCGTCGAAGCGACCGCGCCCCGAATGCTGCCCCTCGACGCCGTCGAACGACTCGACGACGCGACCTTTCGGCGACTCTTTAAGAAGACGCCCGTCTTTCGCGCCCGGGTCGACGGTCTGCAGCGCGTCGCGCGAGCGCTCAGGGAACGGTCGGAGGATGAGGAAGCAGAAAAACAACCTAACCAAACCAACCCGCACAATCAACCAATTCCGAACATAACTGACAACTTTTCAACACGGAATATCTTGCAAAATAAATTTTTCTGAAACTTTTTCTGATGGAAAGCCGCGCAATTTCTCGTACCAGGCGATAGGGCGATGAAAATATTTTCTAGCCGCTCGGCTTTATAATTGACAAAAAAAAAAAAATGATAATATACTGCACAACCGGAACGCGATGACCTGGGTTGTTTGGGGACTTTGGCAATCCAGGCGGTCTTAAGACTGAAAGACTCGCGTTTTACCGAGCGCGAAGCGTGTGCAACGCGCTCTAAGACGCCTTGCGCCTTAAGTTCGGTCAACTACTTGGGCAGAGCGCGCTCGAGACAGATCGATCGCGAATAGGCGACTTCGGACATAATTCACACGGTCGACGTCGTTGCGAGTTGGCGGCGACGTAATCGTTCGCATTGCGTGTCATGGGGGAGCGTTGACGTCAACGCGTTGCTAATGCGCTATGCGGTTGCCGCGCGCACGACGTCGACCCTGTGGAAAATCGCGCGTCCGCTGAATGGGACGTCATGTCGGCGCCATGCGCCGGAGATAATCGAAAGGAATGATCAAATGAAAATCTGTAAATGCTTGTGCGCGGCTATAGCCCTCGGCGTTATTGCGTGCTACGCGAATAACGCCTACGCCAGCGAGCCGAATCTGTCCCTTAAGGAAAAGGTGGCGCTAAGAATGGCGTCCGCGCCTGAAGGGAAGGTTACCCTGAGGAAGGCGAGTGCGTCGGGAAAGTATGCGCAGGGCGCCGACGTAACGTTCTTCGGGCTTAATGACGACAGCAAGGAGATGGGTAACGATAGCGAGGAGAGGCTTAGGAAATTTGAGGCGGATGAAAAGAGAATTGATAAGAACCAGAAAAAGCTCAATTATGAGATCGACTCGCGCGATTCTTTTGATCCTAACGCTAACTCCATTAAGTGGTGGACGCCGACGCGTTTGAAAAAAGACGGATCTTACAGTGGAAATGACGGTCGGAAATCTGGTTCTGACAGTGGAAATGGTGGTCAGAAGACTGGTTCTGACAATGGAAATGGCGGTCAGAAGACTGGTTCTGACAATGGAAATGGCGGTCAGAAGACTGGTTCTGACAATGGATATGGCGGCTGGATTATTGGCTGGGATCCAATCTGTTGTTGCTGTTGCTGTTCATGCCAGCCGCTGATTTATCCGTACGTAATCGGCGCTACCGATTGTGGATGCGGCTCCTATGAGACCGGATGCGACGCCGGTTGTTACGATTTCGGGTGCGGTTATATCGACGATTATCCGTGTTCGTACGAATGCGACGAGACTTGCGGCTCAGCGCGCCCGTGTCGGGTGCGTTCGACGATAAGTCGCGTTATCTCGCGCGTCGGCGCTTGGCGATAGGCAGAAGACGAATAAAAGGCTCGCTGTTAAACGGCGCGCTATTGAAAGATTACCGTTTCAATGCTCAATGAACGGTTATATACGAAGAGGTATTATACGATGAAGAGCGTGTTTACTAAGAGTATTGTCCGATCTCTCGTTTCCGTTGTAACGTTAGCGATTATCGCTCCGCTCGCACTTGCGGACGTGGCGCCCGAGAAGGGTAAGATCTATATGCTTACTGTTTGGACCGGAACGTCGTGGAACGCAACCGAACAGGTCAATGGCGATATGTCGAAAGATACTGATTTTCGCGACGGGGTCAATGCGTCGAAATTTCTTTTTGAGGGTCAACTCAAAAAGTTGAAACTTGATCCCACTGATAAGGACCTTATCGCGGAATATGTTGTTCTTGAAAAGCAAGACACTAGTCCTCAAAAGATCATTGACACAATTGATGAATTGGCGCAAAAAGCGGGAGAGGACGACGCACTTTTTGTCTATATTATGTCGCATGGCGCGATGGTCGACCCTGAGATCAATTATCAAGAGGAACGCTCGCCCGAGCTCCAAATTGGATTTGACCGCGAACACTTTGTTATGCCGCTAATCGACACGCCTAGTCCTAACTTTAACGAAGACTCGATCCTGCGCTCTAATCTTCTCTATTACATGAGAAGTAAGAAGCATCGATTGGACGTTCTCATTACAGACTCTTGTTCAAGTTCCGTTGCAGGGACATGGGAAAGACCATATAATACCAATGTGCAATTAGTCGTAACTGATCGTGCCCCCACAACTCCACATGAATCTGATAATCCTCGCGCGCTTCGATATCTGTTGACGCACGCGAATGGGACGATAAGCTGGAATTCAACCTGCCCATGTTTTTGTTATTACATTAAAGCTGTAAATGAACAATTTACGAAAGATGAGAATAAAACTTTCATCGTTCCGAAATTGTCTCATACAGTAAAGAAGGAACCTGGACCCACGCAAACAAGTAAAACATTCGAAGTGTCGTACATCTCGCCGCAAAAAGGCTCGGTATTCACATCAGCATTTATACAAGCTGCAAGTCGACCAATCGAAAATCCGGAAAATGGGTATACGTTTGATGATTTCTTTCTGGATCTTGGAGCGGATTACGATGCAATGTATGGCGATTTTCTCCGTAGGTATTCGATGACCGATTATCCACTTTTTGAAAAAGCTATTAAAAGACAGGCGTTAACAACGCTAACGTCTTTCAATATCGAAAACGATCATTCTAGTGACGAAGCAAGTAATCTAGAGATCATGCTTAAGACGAATAATCGAGTCAGAGATTACTATCAACACCCCGAAGAGAATACGGGCAGTGGCAAAACGGAATTACCAACTATTTCTCTGAGCTTCGTACAGTAGTTAATATGAAGTAGGCAACTGAACGACCCTAGAAATTGTGGAAACTCCTTAGTCTGCTACATTGGGGTTATGAATCATTACAAAGAGTGATCTGGCGAATACGTGTAATACCATGAAATCGGTATTACTGTGTAGTAAACTAAATGCTAGTTACCGTGGATTGAGGAGATTAACAGGATTAGGCGACTTAGTTTTCTCAATCGCGTGAGAAGTCTATCGTAGAACCCCTTTTAAAAGGGGTTCTATGCCAACAAAGTTTAGGTAGTCGGTATGACGTTCATTGCATATCGATTTATTAGGAGTAACAAAATGAAACAACGAGTTACGTTTATCGGAATGATTTGCGTTAGCGTAGCGCTATGCGCCAACGCGGTTATTGCAGATTGCGGAAAAATCTTGATCTACCCATATCAATGGTCAATGACGCCTCAAGGCGGACCTCAAGTATACGATATGGGAAACACGAATCCAATTAACATCTATAACTCATTAAATGGCGGTAATAGTACCACAGACGTTAACGTTGGTCAACTTCAGGAGAACTACAACGCGCTTCTTGATCGAGTAACCAATCTTACGGAACTGATTACTAAGTTGGAACAGAGACTTGACGCGACTAATTCGCGAGTTGTTGCGTCGAATAGTCAGGCTGTTGACCAAAAAGCTAAAGATAATCCTGGTACGGCTAAGAAGCCCAAGGAGTCCGTTACAGGTAAAGACGGTAGTTTTAAAAAAGCGACGTCAAGTGGTAAAAAAGGAATTGCCACTCTTGGTTATTTTAATGAACCTGAACAGCAAGCGGTTATCTCGTGGAACGGATACTGCGACGAGAATGGGCGTGAGACTTTAATTCTAACTACGAATGAGGAAATTTCGACGCCTGGAGCTACGAGCTATCTGCTGAGCGTTCTCCCATTGCCTGGTCCTCCCGAAAGTGTTGAACCAGCTAATCCAGAGTCTTTCGTTGTAGCGAAATCGTTATTCTTGTCGAAGACCCCTACTCCTATGAATAGTATTACAGAGGCAGGCGTCGTACTTACAGCTAAAATTGGCGCGCACAATATTTTCGTTTGGGAACTGGAAGACGTTGAGACTTTCCAAAGCGACGTTCAAGCGTGGGTCGCGAATGAATTTGGCGGTCAAGCCGCCGCTTATATTACCGACGAGACGATGAGCGTACTACAATACTACATCGATCGAGGTTTTATGTACTTTGCTTTCGACTTAACCGAGGTCGGAGAAATCTCAACAAAAGCAGCCATTGCATACACATTCACCAGTCCTTTCGTATACTATCCGCTCGTGATTAGTCAAATTGGTGGAACTGCCGATTTTACGAAGGTCGACCTTATCATTATTACGCCTGGCTCGTTAAAACCAGGCAGGAACAGCGCAATTCAAAAGTTTTTCCCTCCCGAAGAGCCTGCTCCTGGAAAGGACGAGGCAACTCTTGAACGCGGCGGTACCGTTGAGTTCACGATTGATGAAGTACGTGGAATTGACGAACATCTGGACGTCTTCGACGACGATGATACTGAACTCACGGTGCGAAATATCACTTTCAATGATGAGCTTAATAGCTTTACGAAAGACTTTGTTCTGAAGAGTCCAGATGATCCAGAGTTTGAAGATGACGAAGAGTAGCTAGAATAATCTAGCTTTATCTGCTACTGTATAGCTGATCCATAAAACGAGGATGGGAAGTGAGGTAACAACGGCTTTCCGTCCTCACAATTTGTTCACTTTCTAAATTAACAAATAAACGAATTAAAATGAAGTACAAATTTACATTACTGATACTGTTTCTGTCATATACTGTCGTAGATAGCGTTCTAGCCGACGGTAAATTACTCATTTTCTCGACGCCTCAGGAGCGCGTTGTAAATGAGACGAAAGAGCCAAAACGACCTATTTATCTGGTTGATTCTGGCGCGCCTGAATATGTTCAACGCCAGCTCCATAATCGATCTAACGATTCGATAGCAGAGGTTGGACCTTATGCGTTGCCGGTCAATTTACGTAATCGCGTTCAATTTAATGAAAAAGACTTTGAATCATACCTTTTTCCTGTTCCAGATCCTGTGTCGAATCTCTCTGACTTTGGGGTCTTGAATCGATACGTCTTCTATAGAAGTTCTCTAACCTATCAGGAGTATGCACAATCTGTCGAATTAGAGAACAAGGGTAATGCCGATTCAGAACAGAGCGGCGAGAGCAAGCAACCTGTTACAGCGCCCTCTTTTCCTGAATCACTGTGGAACGAGACGTATCATGACGAAGTTAATTGTGCCAATCCTGCATTAGCACATGGGTTGAAAGTAGAAATTGGGAAGCTTATTAAAGACGCGCCCAAGGAGTCAGTCATTAAGGACGGCAGATTTGTTTCATCGGATAGCGACAGCAATGAAGGCGTCTTTTTTAATAACGATGAAACGCGCGTAATTATAGCGTGGAATGGAAAAGAAAATAGTGACGGACGTGAAACGATGATCGTTACCTCGGGAGCGTCGAGTTTGTTTCGCAATAAACGTGCGGCGGCTCTTAGCATTATTCCACTTCCCGGCAAGCCGATAGCAATAACACGCGCTAATCCAAGAGCATTCTACAGCGCTATGTCATTGCTCAATGAAAAAAATACGAAGCCAAACGATACAATTGTCGAGCCGAGCACATTGAGATTGAGTATTACTCGAATAGGAGCTCATAATATCTTTGTTTGGAAGCTTGAGAACCTCGAGGATTTCTGTGATCAAGTTATTCGGTATGTTTCACGCAAGTACAATGGACGCGCGTTTCCTTTGCTCGGCTCTGAAACGCTACGTGTTCTAGAATACTATTTCAAGTGCGGTTTTCATTACTTTGCTTTCGATCTGACCGAAGTAGGGCTCGATTCGGAGAAGGAAACGATAGCGTATACATTTAAATCAAAGCGGCTATATTTTCCGTTGGTTGTCAATCGTATCGGCGGTTCAGACGACTATTCAAATTATGATCTGATTCTTATCACGCCTAATACGCTCCAACCAAATCCTGATAGCGCTATCAAGAGAATTTTGCCTCCCAATGAAGCTGCTATTGACGCTTCCGAAGCCACTCTTGTGCACGGAGTTAGTTGCGCTTTTACCCTTGACGAAATTCGCAGAATTGACAAAACTCTTGACGTGTTTGACGCAGGGGTAGATAAACTTATCGTTAGCAATATTCACTTCAATAAACAATATAACTCGTTCGTAAATGATTTTATCTTTAGTGTGTCGAAAGACGATAAATCTGTTGCGAATAAAGTTCCGAATTCCTCTGACAAAACCCAAGGGTCGAATAAAACTGTCGTTAGCGCTGAACCAATCGCCTCCGACGATCTGCAAGCGTCCGGTAGCCAGAACGCGAATGAAACCGTAAAGGAAAAACAAGAAGCCATAGATCCAGGGCAACAGTTGAATTCGCAAACGCCTAAGGAACCTCCACAAACTCCGGTTAATACTACGCCGACCTCTTCTGAAACAGCTCCTAACCCCGCCAGTTCGACGCCTGAGCCGCCTGAAAATGCTCCTGTGTCTCCGACTTCAGCAAATGATTCTGGATTAACGAAATCCAGAGCATTCATTGAATAGCGCCATTGAGTAATTGACTTGGCGAATGTAAGCGTTCGAACGTTTGATAACGTCCATGGAACAAATGCTGTATTGAACATTCGTTTGGCTGAACATTCGTTTGGCTGCAGCTCAAGCGAGTGAGACGGATCTAATGAATTAGTAAGCGACAAGTCGTGGTACTGAATTCTGCATAATAAGCCAAGGTTGTTAACGCTTCAGATTGAAATGAAACGAAGAAACTGTATTGCTTGTTGTAGAAATCGACGGTATAACCTTCCTACATGACGGTTATGGTTCGCAGGTATACGTACTTTCTGTCATAACCTTGGGAGTAAATGTGGACGCTCGAGTATGAAAGTAGATTCTTTAGTGTTTGACAAGCGCTGAGCTACGTCTTTAGCAAAAGCGCTATTATCGCTGAAGTTCACTATTGTTTTTCGATTGCTAATCCAGCCGGCTTAATGAACGCCTTACTGCAACTAGAGCTAATTGGAGAGTTCAACGCATCGCGCAAGAATTCTCACTTGCCCACGCTTGTTATTTTCATTACAATGTCGCTCATACTTCAATACCCGTCTCAGTCGCTGTTGCGTTTCATCGCCGGCGCTAGATTATACATTTGTTCGACGATATCATTTGTTGAGGATGAACAATGATGTTATTTAGACGTTACATTTGCGTAGCTGGTCTTTCCTATCGGCTTGCTCTTTTTGTGAATTCGTGTTTTCTTATCTTAATCGCCTTGCTTTTTCACGCGCGTTTCAATGACATGAAGCCGTTCGTTGGCGCCGAGGCTCTTTGTCAGGAGCAAGACGCTAGCGACAAAAAAGGCGAGACGCAGACCGCTTACAAGTCGGAGACTATGGCTGAATGGCGCGTTTTCCTAGTGGCGACGAATAATTATACCGAGGGTATGCAACTTGCGTGTCCAGAGAACGACGTAGACGAGCTTGCGATGATATTTAAGAACCTCGGTGTGAAGGACGAGAACCTCATTGTTCTGAAGTCGACAAATACAGATCCCTATAAAATGACGACGGAAAGGTCGATCAAGCTAAATTATAAGCGATTTATCGATGGCTTAACACCGAATTCGATCGCGTTTGTCTATCTGGTTGGGCACGGTTTTACCGAATCAGAAGGAAAAGGCTCTTTCTATATGGCGCAGGATTTCGTAGACGAGTATGCTGATCAGACGAAGATCTCGATCGACGATATGATGGCGCAACTTTCGGAGTCCAAAGCTCGTTTTAAATGGCTTTGCGTTGACGCGTGTCGCGACGAACGTCGTGGAAATAAGAAACGTTCGATCAGTAAATCAAGGAGTCTTTCTATATCGCAGGTGCCGGAGGGCGTCGTCTTAACCCAAAGCTGTCGCGAGGGACAGTTCTCTTGGGAAGTGAGCGGCGAGAACGCAAAATTTCACAACGGACTTTTTTCTCGCGCTTTTTGCGACGCGATTAGCGGTCGCTCGCCTGAGGCTGATAAGGATCAAGACGGCGTCGTTACCTTGGGCGAGATACGAAATTATCTTGAATCACGAGTTCCGAGAGACTCGCAACTCTACTGTAACGGAGCGTTGCAGAATCCGATCTTTACGATGATGGACGACACGATCTTTGCCGAGATTGCGGACTATAAACTTTTCGAGGATATGCCGATCTTTGGTCATCATCCTCAGGAATACCTTCGCGGTCAGGAGTTGCGCAGAGAGGCGGAAGCGCTTGAAAAGGAGGAGAAATACGCCGAGGCGCTTGATAAGATAAAGGAATCGTACAGTCTTCTTCCCGACGTGCCGGAAATCCAGACGATTAAGGAACGAATTGAAAAGATTGTCCGCGAGAACGACAACGGCGCGAAAGCGCTTGAAGCGTACAAAAACTCTGAACGCGCGTTTAAAGCGAATAACTTTACGGACGCGTTGAGGTATATTGACCAGGCGATTCAGCTGGATCCTAAGAATACTTCGTATACTATTTACCGCAAGTTAATCGAAGAAAAACAAAAGAATTCAACGAAACCAGCAAGTCCGACGCCTACTCTTCCTATTCCTACACCTCAACCGCCCCCTATTCCTTCTACTCCTACTCCTCAACCGACGCCTACTCTTCCAACACCCACGCCTCAACCGGGAAATAACGGTGGAACGGGTTCTACCGTAACGACGAGCTTGCCGACCGGCGCACGGAAGGCGGGGGACGTCATTACGATAGCGATTATGGGAGTGCAAGTGAATTTCCGTTGGTGCCCTCCCGGCGAGTTTATGATGGGAAGCCCCATGAGTGAGAACGGTCGGTTCAACGACGAGCGACTGCACGCGGTGAAGCTTAGTCGCGGGTTCTGGATGGCGGAGACGGAGACGACGCAAGAGTTGTGGCAAGCGGTCATGGGAAGCAATCCTAGCGCCTTTAAAGGGAATGATCTTCCCGTCGAGCGAGTCAGCTGGGGCGAATGCCTGGCGTTTATCAAAAGGATTGAGGGTTATGCGCCAAAGGGAACCGAATTTGCTCTTCCTAGCGAGGAGCATTGGGAGTACGCTTGTCGAGCGAATTCGACGGGTTGGGACGGCGTTACAGCTTCGGACTTGACCGGTATGGCCTGGTACGATGCGAATGCGGGTAAGGTAACTCATCCCGTCGGCAGAAGGGCGCCGAATGGTTGGGGTCTTTACGATATGCACGGTAATGTTTCGGAGTGGTGTGCGGACGCTTATGGCGATTATACGAATGCTGGCGCGCCGAAGTCGAACGGTTCGAGTTTCGTCTCGGATCGCGTTCGACGCGGCGGCGGCTGGCTCGACGGCGCAAGGTACTGTCGTGCGGCCTGCCGAGGCAGGGGGACGCCGGGTGAAAAGAGCAATACCGTTGGTTTTCGACTTGAGCTGACCGACTTTTCACCCGAGAGTATGATCCCTGAGCCCAAACCTCAACCAGTTCAGCCTAAGGTTCCCAGTATTACCGAACAGTCAATTTCTCCGTCAGGTAGTCGTAAGGCTGGCACAGTGAAAACGATCTCGATCGCGAAGGTCAAAGTAAAGTTCCGCTGGTGTCCTCCGGGCGAGTTCTTTATGGGTAGTCCGGTAACAGAGGACGGTCGTTATGACGACGAGATCTTGCGCAAGGTAAGGCTTGTTCGCGGATTCTGGATGGCTGAGATGGAGACGACTCAGAAGTTGTGGGACTCCGTTATGGGGAATAACCCGAGTTCTTTTAGAGGGAGTAATCTTCTTCCCGTTGAGTGCGTTAGTTGGGATGAATGCCAGGAGTTTGTCGATAGAATTCAACGCTACGCCCCAAAGGGCATGAAGTTCAGATTGCCCACGGAGACGCATTGGGAGTACGCGTGTCGAGCTGGTACGCGCGGCGAATATAACGTTTCGGACGAGGACTTGTATGGCTTGGCGTACTACGAAAAGAATTCTGGAAGGAAAACCCACTCGGTAGGAGGTAAGATTCCTAATGCCTGGGGACTTTGCGATATGCACGGCAATGTTTCGGAGTGGTGCTACGACGCCTATGCCCCTTATACGAGTAAATCGGCGCCGAAAAACACGGATCTTCGCGTGACTCGCGGCGGCAACTGGGGCTCCGACGCAAGAGACTGCCGTTCGGCGAGGCGGGATATGTTTCCTGCTGGAAGCGTGAACGACGATATCGGTTTTCGGGTCGAGCTGGTCTACGCTTCCGAGTAATAATCAGACGCGACGCCTTAATGTAATCACCGCCGCCGTTTTCCCATCCAGTCCGCGTTGGGGTAATAATCCGCATTCCCGCACCATTCGGAGCCCCGCCACTTTGTGACGGGGGAAACGGTGCGTTACCGAAACGCGACGCGACAAGATAGTTCGTCGCACAGATCATCCAGAAGAAGCTACAGACGGTGGAGTCTCGGGTAAATATGCCAAACGTTTCACGTCGTAAAGGCGGGAACAGTTACGGCGAGCGTAAGGGGAAAAGCCGGTAATTATCGCAACGCGGCGTAGGCGCGGAACGTTTCCCCCGCCATTCTGGCGTGGCTCCAATGGGAGCGTCCCCGGACTGAACCGGGGCTACGGCGCGGAAGGGGGAACCGGGTTATTATCGCGTCGCGGATTGGTTGAGTGAAATTGGCGAACGGTTTCCTTATAGCGACACGCGGCGGTAGCGCAACGTTTCCCCCGCCACAAAGTGGCGGGGCTCCAATGGAGCGCCTGCGGCGCGGAAGGTGAATGCGGTTCGTCTCGCTACGCGGAAAGGGGAACCGGGTTATTATCGCGTCGCGGATTGGTTGGGTGAAATTGGCGAACGGTTTCCTTATAGCGACGCGAGGCGGTAGCGCAACGTTTTCCCCGCCACAATGTGCGGGGTTCCAAATGGAGCGCCTGCGGCGCGGAAGGGGAAGGCGGGTTCGGCGTGCGACGCCGATTGGTTGGAAGAACGGGACGGTGATTACAATTAACGCGGCACAGCGCCGCAACGTTTCCCCCGCCACAAAGTGGCGGGGCTCCAAAGGAGCGCCTGCGGCGCGGAAAGGGGAACGCGGGTTATTGTCGCGGCGCCCCCGGACTAAACCGGGACTACTCTTCTTCGTCCTCAGCGGTCGTTGCGGGCGCGCAGAACCACCCGATGGCGCCGACGACGATTCCTAGTAGTAATCCCGCGCCGACGATCTTCGGGGTCGTCGCGTGTTTCATTCCGAAATAAGTTCCAAAGACTCCCGCCATGAAGGCGAAGTTAAAGCAGAGTATCGCGATTTTAATCCTATTCTTCTTAGCCGCCGGCGTGAACTCTTTCGTCTCCTTGATCTTTTTGACTTTCGGGGCCTTTTCTTTTTTCGGGGTCGTCGCGTCGTCTGAGTCGCCGCGCCTGACGACGCGTTGCACGGCGTCGCGCGGGTAGTATTTAGCGATAGCGGCGTTGATCTGTGCGGGCGTGCATAGCGCGTAGCTTACGGGCATTTCAAATAGCATGCGCAATTCGTCTTCGACGTCGACGCCTAGCGGCTCCGGGGACGCGAGAATCAGTTTGCCCATATCGGACATGACGGGGACAAAGGAATGCTGGCGCGCCGTCACGGGATTGATCTGCGGGGCGTAGTATTCGTCGACCGGCACTTCGTCGAGACTAATGAACGGAATGCCGAGCGATTCCGCGTAGGCTAGCATGATCTTCTCTTGCGGCGCGACCTTCTGCTGCATGAGCGCCTGATGCAACTCAATTCCCAAGGCGTCGGCGTAAGTCTTGCCCTTTTTGATCTGCTCCGGGGTCGCAATGCGATCTTGCAGTAGAATCGTTTCGAGCGTTCTCCGCCCGGCGACGCCCTGCTCTCCTCCCGCCGCCGTCTTTCGTCCTAGCGAGAAGTCGTATTCCGCCTTGCGTTCGGCGTCGGTGAGGCATAGATACGCCTTGGCGAGTTCGTTTAGCAACGCTTGCGACTCTTCGATATAGTCGCCGGTCGCAAATTTACGTACGTACGCGTTGAGTTCGAGATACCGCTTGCGAATCGTCTTCGGATCGTCGACGAATCCGTCGAATTTCAGCAGTTGATAGTAATTCAGCGGTCTGTTCGTCGCCTTAATCTTGAGCCAATCGCGATAGACGTCTATTTGAGCCATATCGACCTTTCCAGGAGCGCGCGCAACGCAAGGAGTAACTACGGCGTGATTCGCGCGAGCGCCGAACGGCGCGCTGTTCGTTCGGCACGGCGACGGTTCGCCCGACTCAATATTGTATCCTAGCGCGCGCAAGGTTTCAAGCGTTGCGGCGCGTTTTTTGCAAATAACCGCCGCGCCCTCTTTTGGCGCGCGCCGTCGTCGATATAATAATACGACGTTAGAGCGCGCAGTTCGCGCGCTCGAGTAACCGTCAACCCGTAAGGACGAGCCTATGCGTCGCACTATGCTAAAATCGAAGATTCATCGCGCAACTTTAACCGGCTGCTACCTGGAATACGAGGGCAGTATTTCGATCGACGCCGATCTACTAAAGGCGGCGGACATTCTTCCCGGCGAACTTGTGCACGTCTTGAACGTGAACACCGGCAGCCGACTGGTAACGTACGCGCTCGAAGCGCCCGCTGGCTCGGGAACCGTTATGCTCAACGGCGCTGCGGCGCGCGAGGGCTATAAGGGGGACGTTCTCATCATCCTCACGTACGGCGAGTACGAGGAGAGCGAGTTGGCGAACTATCGCGCGACGGTCGTTAAGGTCGACGCGCATAACCGCGTTCAAGGGTAATATCAGGCGCCGTTGATTAGGCGTCGTTTCATTAGCTAGAGGTAATACGAATGGACAATGCGAGCTATTTGAACGAACTTTTCGGTATGAACGGTCAAGTTGCGGTCGTAATCGGCGGCGCGGGCGCTTTGGGTCTGTGCCTTTCGACAGGGCTCGGTAAGAACGGCGCGAAGATCGTGGTTGGCGACGTGAACGAAGCGGCGTGCCAGGCGGCGGTCGAGAAGCTCGCCGCCGAGGGAATCGAAGCGATTTACAAGACGGTCGACGTTACGAGTAAGGAATCGTTGCTCGCGTTGCGCGAAGAGGCGCTCAAACTCACGGGTCAGGTCGATATGCTCGTGAACTGCGCCGGAATTAACGTCGGTAATAATTACCTTGACGTCGACGCGGATCAGTGGGATAAGATCATGGCGGTGAACCTCAAGGGGACAATGCTCGCGTGCCAGGTCTTTATCGAGAGCATGCTGAAGAATAAGGACGGCGGCTCGATTCTGAATATCGGCAGCGTGAACTCCGCGCGTCCGCTCTCGCGCGTCTTCGCGTACGCCGCGAGTAAAGCGGGCGTCGTGAACCTCACGCGCAATATAGCTCAAGAGTTCGGCGCGCAGGGCGTGCGCTGCAACGCGATCTGCCCCGGCTTCTTCCCGGCGGAACAGAATCGCAAGCTGCTCGACGCTAAGCGAGTCGAGAATATTATGAACGGCACGCCGATGCGCCGCTACGGCGATCCGAACGAATTGGTCGGCGCCGCGATTCTACTCCTCTCGAAGAACGCGGGCAGCTATATTACCGGGTCGCCGGTCTACGTCGACGGCGGGTTCACCGCGAGCTGGTTCTAAGCGCGGTAAAAAAAGATTCGCGCTGAGCGCATAATAAAGAGCGGCGCCTCCTGTCAGTGAAACTGGCAAGAGGCGCCGTTCTTATAACGTCGCGCGTTGATACGAGGCGTGAGCGTTGCGTAACGCGCCTCGAACGACTCAATATTCCATCTCCTCCGCCGACAGTAAAGCGACGACCGGCGCCTTATCGTTCTCCGCGCGAACGTCGTAGCCGCGTTTCTTACCCTTCGTTTCGAGAAAGAACTGTATCAGGCGCGCGTTGCCCTTACGGATCTCTTCGTACGCCTTGCATTCGACGAAATCGAGCGCGAATTCCTCGATTAATTCGACCTCGCGCGCGAACCCAGGCTCGGTCGCAAGCCAACTTTCATACTGCTCGAAGGTCGCGCCCGTCTTCTGACACGCGAGCGATACGAGTCCCAACGACGCGCGCAATTCCGCGAGGAACGCGCTCGGCGCGACGATCGGAAGCGCGGTCGTCGCGCTCTTACTCGACCGGTCCGCGTTACCGCGACTCTTCGAACTCTTACTCCGATTCTCTACTCTCGATCCGCTCATCTTGCTCCATCTGCTCCTCATTGTCCTCGTACGACGGCAGCGCGCCCGGCGCCGCCTTTTCCAAAAGCGAATACACGCTGCGTTTCGACAGCGCGCGCGTCGCGCTATTCGCCGTGAGCAACGCGACGACCGAATCCAATCTGATATCAGCGCCCAAATACGACGCGTCCGGCTCGTACGAGATTCGCGCGCGCGTCTCCTCCAAACTCGCGCCGCTCCACAACGACGCAAAGCACAACTGCTCTTCGATCGCGCGCGCCCCAGTCTTATCGACCGCCGCAATTGAAACCGAGCCCGTCGTCGTGCGCACCCTCAACGCGTCGCTCGAGGAATTCGCGCCCGCTCGCTCGATAAGATCGCGCAACGACGTGTAACGCAACGTCTCCTTCAGCTCAGACTTCGAATGACGCAATTCCGCTAGACCGCGACCCGACGTCTCCAGAATTGAGACCGTAACCGGCGCGCCCCCCGCGCTGCGCGGCCACACGACCCCGCCGAGCCGAACGTTATTCGACTCGCGCGCCGCGTTGCAGACCGCGAGCGTCGGCGTCGCGTGGAAATACAAGCCCATCTTATACCAGCTGTCGACGACGTAGTTCTCCACCGCGAGCCGCGCGACGTCCAAGTAAGGGGGCAGCGACCACGCGTCGAACCCCAAACGTTCGACGTTGCAGACCGTAAAGGGAATAAAGGTCAGAACGCGCCCCTTAAAGCTCGGGTAGACAACTCGCGCGCCGTTCGGACGGTCGAGATCGAACGCGCGCCATTCCGCGTCGGGATCCTCGCTCGCAAAGACCGTCGTGTAATAGCGGCCCGACGCGTCGAGCGCAAGTAGGCGACGGCGCGGCGCGAAACGACGCTCTTTCGTTACACGATCGAAGACGTACCGCGATTCGTCGAGTAGAACCCAACGCAACCCGCCAAACGCGTCCGACCGCGAGCCGTCGACTTCGCCGTCGAGCAACTTCTGAGGCTCGTACTCCACGATCTCAAACCGCGGATTCAGCCCGTTCGCGTCCGCGACGACGTCGAGCAACATGCCGTATCGCCCGTAGAGAATCTGCGCAAAGTTCACGCGCGACTTCAGACCGGCTAGCCCGTCGTTGTACCGATTCCCCCAGTCCTTCAGTTCGCGCACCTCGCGCGCGCTCTCGCCGTCGCTCGCGACCCCGAATCGCGCCTGAGCTGGATTGCGCTGCATGAGCCCGACGACGTCGTCCACGATCGGACGAAAGAAGTTCTCAAAGGACGCGATCGCGCGCCGAAACGCGTAGCGAGACTCGCGAAAATTCACGCCGGACGACTGGAGCTCTTCCCGTTCAAGGGAATTGATCGGTAGGTACTCTAGCGCGCGCGGTCCGTCTTTAACGCGTTCCGCGCCCGCGTAGCAATCGGCGACGTACTGCCATAGCGGCGCGCGCCTATCATATTCCGCATTCATACAAATTCTCCCTTATCCAAAAGTTTCACGCGCATAGCCGCGACTTGCGACGTTCGCGCGCGATATATATTTGTCGTTCGCGCGCGCGTTAGAACGAGCAAACCGATTTGACCGCGAAAAACGCCGATAAAATTAAAAGTCAACAGAAATCGTCGCGCTAAATACCATTTTCCGATAAAAAAAATTTTTTGTCGCGTTTTACGCTAAAAAAAACCGAGCGAGATTAACGCAAAAAAATATTTCTTTAAAAAGGGCGTTCTAAAACGCGGTTTTTATGATATGATATTGCCGTGTCAAGCGTGGCTTTTTATTTGGAACTTTTCAACGAATTTTCATTTAACCTTATTTTCATTCCCTATCGTATCGTCTTTTCGCCGTCGCGTCGCACGGCGCGCAAACTATTAACATATAACGCGCGTCGTATCGGCGCGCTATACAAGGCGAGCCGCTCAACGCGCGCGGCGCCGCTGATCGGAGAACGCAGAGTGGAAAGGATTCGACATTACGAGCCGACGGCGGCGCAGCTCGCGTTGCGGCGCTTAATACGCGATAAAACGCGGATACTAGCGTACGGCGGCTCGCGGTCCGGCAAGACCTTTGAATTCTGCCACGCGCTCGCCGCGCTCGGGCTGCGATACGGCGGTCGTTACGCGATCTTTCGCCGCTATCAGAACGCGGCGCGCTATTCCGTATTCGACGACACGTTCCCGAAGATGCTCGAGCTGTGCTTTCCCGGGTTGGAGTATAAGCGCAACCTGTCGGACGCGCGCGTCTCATTCGCGCACAACGGCGCGGAATTCTGGTGCGTAGGGCTCGACGACGAGCGCCGGGTCGAGAAGATTCTCGGGCGCGAGTACGCGGCGATCTATTTCAACGAATGCTCCGAGATCGCGTATCCCGCAGTTGAAATCGCAACGACCCGACTCGCGCAGCGGCTCTGGGACGCGACCGGCAAGCCGTTACGCAATCGCGCGTTCTTCGACTGCAATCCACCGGGACGCTCGCACTGGACCTACAAGCTCTTTATCGAAGGAATCTCGCCGACGACGAAAGTCAAGCTGCCCGATTTCGAGAGCTACGGCGCGATCCAGATCAATCCCCGGGACAACGAGTCGAACCTACCGCCGGGCTATATCGACACGATACTGGCGGGCGGTTCGGAGCGCATGAAGAAGCGTTTCCTGTACGGCGAGTTTGCGAACGACGTGCAGAACGCGCTGTGGAAACGAGCGTGGATCGACGAGTCGCGCGCGCTCGCGGCGCCGGCGGAGCTCGAACGTATCGTCGTGGCGATCGATCCAGCGGTAACCGCGACGTCGACGAGCGCGGAGACGGGAATCGTCGCGGCGGCGCGCGCAAGATTGTCGAACGGCGAGGCGCTCTTTTACGTGCTCGACGACCGGTCCCTTACCGCGTCGCCGGAACGCTGGGCGCGCGAAGCGATCGAGAGCTTTCGGTTCTGGCGCGCCGACGCGGTCGTCGCCGAGATCAATCAGGGCGGCGATCTCGTCGCGTCGACCTTGCGCCGACTCGACCCGTACCTACCGGTCAAGACGGTGCGCGCGACGCGCGGTAAGATCGTGCGCGCGGAACCGGTCGCGATACTCTACAGTCGCGGCAAGGTGCGGCACGTCGGCGAATTTCACGAGTTGGAAGAGGAGATGACGAGCTACGTAGGCGCGTCTGGCGACGGTCAGAAGTCGGATCGACTCGACGCGCTCGTATGGGCTATTACCGCGCTTATGGAGGACGACGGAGAATGTCGCGGCGGGTTCTTAAACGTGTAACGTCGCGCGTCAGGTAGGAGTTCGCGTTTCCAAGCGGTCGTCCAGAGACAAACCAACGTTTCACTGGCTGCCGAGCGCACCAATAACCAAGTAACCAAGAATAAATATTCCCCAAGCAACGGTAGACCGTGTTGGCAACATTTTTACAGGACAAGACAATATATTTAAGGTATAAGGTATAATATAATGAACTCCACAAGACATGACGCCTCGCCGCGCGAGGTCGCTCCTTGGATGAAAGTCTCGAAATTTGAGAAGGCGACGGACAAGGAGATTCTGAGTTTTGAGCCGCTACTGAGGCACATTATCCGGGTCAACGACTACGGCTCGGAACTGAACTACGACGAATTGTTCGCAATCGGTCTCGTCGCGATCGCGGTCGCGCTTGAACGGTACGACGAGACGAAACATGTAACGCTCAGCGCATGGGTCGGCTATCAGATCGACATGGCGATTCGCAACGAGCGCCGCAAGGTCGTCAACCAACGCAAGCGGGGCGCGGTTCTCGCGAAGGAGGAGACGGAAGACGAGCGCGATCCCATCGAGGCGCTCGCTTACGTGGAATCGGAGATCGATAAGATCGCCGAACGCGAGGAGCGCGAAGTAACGCAACGCTATATGCGCGAAGCGGTCGACGCGTTGGACGAAACGGAGCGCGTTGTGATTCTAGGATTGTATTTCGGCGAGCGGTCGCAGTGCGAACTGGCGGTCGCGCTCGGCGTCTCGCAGTCGTGGGTCAGTCGAATCGCGAAGCGCGCGCTCAAAAGAATGCGATATTACGTCGAGGCGCAACGCGAACAGCGCGACGCAAGCGCAAGGGACGCGGCGAGGCGAAGGAAGTATTACGACGCGACGCGATAGCGCGAGCGCGACCTAATACGCGAAGACCGCCCTTTTCTACTGAAGTCGTCGATTACGCGCATTTCGCCAAGCGTCGCGTATATTATAACGCCGTAGCATACCTCAACGCTCTCGCGTTGCGCGGCGACGTCGGAGAGCCAGCCAGCACGCCGCGCCAATCAAGAGCGCTCCGACAGCGGCGATCGTCGCGCGCGGCGCGCCGCTTGCGCGCGCGCGCTGTAACGTCGGCGCCGTAAGGTCCGGCTCTGGAAGACCGTAGTAGTCCGTTGTAAAGCGCGCGGCGTTAAGCGCGGGCGCAGCGCGAAACGCGTAGTCCACGACCTCGGTCGTGGATAATTGTCCGCGATAATAGCATCTCGTCGTCTTTTTCGTAACGTTCGGGCATACGGTCGGGTTCGAGACGCTATCGTACGCCCACTCCGTTTCCCAGCGTCTAACCGCGCCGTCCGCTCCGGTCGGGGCCTGCCATCGCGCGCGTAACAACGCGTACTCGTCGCGCGCGAGCTCAATTTCGCCCGATTCGAGATCGTAGCGCGCGGCGCGACCTGTATATTGAAACTTCAAAACGATTCGCGCGTCGCCATGCTCGTCGGTCGTCTCGCGCAGGTCCGTTATTCTGAAGGCGGAATCCTGAAATAGCGAGACGAGATTATACTCGCCGATCGCGTTCCATGCGCCGACGCAATCCACGACAGGCTTTAAATTACGCTCGCGCACGCGCTCAGACTGCAAAATCTCGGCGCTCAACGACCAATCTCGGCGACTAACCGCGCGTGTTAGCTTGTGCGCCGAAAGTAAACGCCACGCGTCCTCAGCCCCGGCGCGTTCACAGCGGAAAGAATAGGCGCTATTACTGCATTCGCTCGTGAAACGACCGGCGTTCTCCTCTTCGCGATAATATCGCGGGAATAATACGCCTATCCGCGAACGCTTCTCCCATAAAAACTTCTCTTGATAATACTCGCGCGTACTGAACTCGCATTCGAACGCGTCCGATCTATTGAACATATCGTCCCACTTGCTAACCGCAACTTTCCGAAAGGACGACGCGTCGAGCGCTTGTCCGAAGACGCGCGCGGCGACGCGAGGTATTGCAACGCACGCAAGCGCTACGCATAAGACGATTTTCTTTACTTGACTATTCATAACGAGTCCTTTGAATTTCAATTCAATAGCGCCCTCGCGTTATTCTTCCTGACAGGTCGGAACTCTTTTCCGCTTCCGCCAAATTGCCAAGATAATCAAAACGCCGCCCAGCGCAATCATACACCAGCGCACAATATCCACTTTAGAGTCGGCGTAAAGCGGTTCCTCTAGACCGTAGTGCGTCAGAGTGAAACGCTTCGCGTCAAATGATACGTCAGAGCGCACGGTAATCTTTTCCTCCTCCCGATAGGTATCGACGCCCTCGGAATCAAATATGCTCAAAACGCGCTTCTTAATGACAGGAGGAGCGTTCTTAACGCGATCGCCGTATTCCAGCCGAATTTCATAACGCTGAAGCTGAACGTTGGTCGCGTCGCGAATTTCATAACGCTGAAGCTGAACGTTGGTCGCGTCGGGCGTTGCGCCTTCCTCGAGCAACTCCCACCGCTCCCTTTGAAATTCCGCGCGCACGATCGAATACTCTTCGCAGTCGAGCGTTATCGAACCTGATCGAATCCACATATAATTCGACTTATCCTTTGTGTCGAACTCAAAGTCAAAGCTTGCCAATTCGCGACCAGCCTCGACGCTGCGCCGTAAATTCGAGATGACGAAAGACGGATTGAGAAAGAGGTCGGGTAGCGATGACTCGGGAAAGAGCTGCAGATCGAGCGCCATGACGCCGTACGCGACGTTGGCGGAGGTTTCTTCTCTCTGGACGCGCTCGAACGACTTGATATGCGCCCAATCGCCGCGTGAATACGTCTTGGGAATTGCATTCGTCGAAACGATATGCCATTCGGCCTCGTCTTCTCTCCTTTCTAGCCGAAAGTGATAGCGCTCGTTAAAACATATAACGTCCCCCACGCCCTGTGCGAGTTCGCCCTCAGCGAGCTGCTCAACGCAGAAACACGGGTAATCAAGAGAAAACAGGTATTTCGACTCATATCGTTTACAATTATCTTGGGGACCGCACTCTATCGCATGGTCGATAGAGCCTTCCAGGGCTTTTACACGTGCAAACCGCTTATTCCACGTTGCAAGCGCGTCCTGCTTGAAGCTCGCAATTTCGTCGCCGCATAAAATCGCGGTAAAAGCGAATACGATAGAAGCCGCAACCGACAGCCGGATCGCACGCCGAAAAAACCGCAACGACCGCAATGAAAATATGTTTGTTCTCGCCATAACCCAATTCCTTTCACTCGTCCAGGTTCAACAGAGCGCCGCAACTCGCACAATACGCCGTTAACGCAACGCTCGAGTCGATTGTACTCGTAAGAAAATTGAATGTCAAACGATTAGCGCCTCGCTAAAGCTTAACGCCAGAGAAGCGGTCGCGTCGTCAAGAAAAGAAAAAGGAGAGCGTCCCCCTTTTGAAGTCGCTCTCCCATTCGCGCGCTACTAGACCGTCGCGCTCAATTCAAAATCGT
>ONJR01000085.1 GCA_900318195.1 uncultured Planctomycetota bacterium | reverse complement strand
GAAGTCGCGTTCTTCGATAATCAATACTGGATTTTCCCGACTCGATCGCTGAACTTCGACGACCAAACCTACTTCGATTGCTTCTCCTCTCCCGATCTGGTAACCTGGACGAAGCACGAAAAGATCCTCACGAATAACGAAATCAAGTGGGCGCGGCGCGCTATGTGGGCGCCTTCCGTTGTCGAAAAGGACGGAAAATATTACTTCTTCTTCGGCGCTAACGACGTGCATGAGGGCGAGATCGGTGGAATTGGCGTCGCCGTCGCTGATAGACCCGAAGGTCCTTATCACGATCTGCTTGGCAAACCGCTTATTAACGAAATCGTAAACGGCGCGCAACCGATCGATCAGTTCGTCTTCCACGACGACGACGGAACCTATTATCTCGTGTATGGAGGATGGCGACACTGTAACGTCGTCAAGCTCAAGGACGATTTCACAGGTCTCGTTCCATTTGAGGACGGAACTTATTACAAAGAAATTACGCCCGAAGGGTACGTCGAAGGTCCGTTCGTATTTAAGAAAGACGGTAAGTATTACTTCATGTGGTCTGAAGGCGGATGGACGGTCTCGAACTACCGCGTGGCGTACGCTATTTCCGATTCTCTTTTCGATCCTCACAAGCGAATCGGCACGCTGCTAGGCACGGAGCCTGGACTGGCGAAAGGCGCAGGACATCATAGCGTTCTTCATTCGCCGTCTGATAAATGGTACGTGATCTATCATCGTCGACCTTTCAACGAGAATAACGGTAACTATAGGGTTACTTGTATTGATCGTATGGAATTCAATGACGACGGCACAATTAAACCGATCAAGATGACGGCGGAAGGCGTCGGACCGGATCCCGCTGTGAAGAAGTAGACATTTGGGTACTGGTAAGACGTAAAAACAAGCCTCGGCTAACTATTAGGCTAGTCGAGGCTTTATTCATTTAATCGGCTAAATCTTCGCAAGCGCGAGGATTTTGTCGCTTGTTACTTACGATCGTTTTATTTGACGGCGCGGTAAGACGAAACGTTTCTTCTGCACATACACAAAATATGTCGTATTAGAGCGTTATCATCGGGGTTGACTGACTCCGGACGCGTTTAAAGTACGTTGCAGGGGCGCGCCCTGAGCGCTTAGATTGGTTAGTTCGTTTTCGAGTCGTTTAACAATCGAGGCGTCAACAGAGGTGGAATGGCTGAATTTCTCGTCTACGCGCTCGACGAACTGGTGCGCGACGTCGCGATTGCGCGAAAGGTAGATTGAGTTCAGGAAGAGCGGTAGCGCGTCGAGCGCCGCTCCACCAGCGAGCGCGCGTTTGATTATTTTATCGCCGACCTTAAGGGTTTCTTCGTCGCTCTGTTGGATTGCCCGCTGAAGCTCATGCGATAGGATTACAACGCTGAGCGCGTCGACGTACAAACGTCGCCATTCGGCTAACGGTTTCTTGGTCTCTTGCGCGAAGTCCGCCTGTAATCTTTCGTATTCGGCGGTTGTGAACGGAGTAGTAACGAGTTCTCTAATACGAATCTGCTCGCCAGATTTCGCCGCGTTGAGTGCAAGCAACAATTTAACTTTATTCTGAGCGACAAAATTCCGAGTTCGCATTTCACGCGTTTCCTTCTGCGTATGGACGCTTCGCTCATACTCGACCATAGCGCCTTCGAGCGCGGTTAGGCGCTCGTTGTAAAATGCATTTGACTCGTCGAGAGGAATCTCGAACATTGATTCGTCTAACTCATAAGGTTCGGCAAGGAGGATCGAACTGTAGTCCGCTACGCTGTGCATACCGCCATGCCGTACGCCTACCTCTTCGCGCGCGACCTCTAGATTGTAGTAGGGTAACGCAGCCTCGCGAAACTCGCGAGCAAGTTTCGAGTCGACGCTGCGTCCAACGACCGCGTAGAAGTTGTCGCAAAGCATACTGAGTCGCGGATCCTTCTTGAGCGCTTCAACAAGTTCGTCGCAGACAATTTTTACCTGAGGCGCCTTGGCGCTATTGTCGGCGCCTTGTCTGAAATCAAGTTCGAGTCGTAGCAGTGGATTGTAGAGGGAGTCGTTTAGTTGGCGTATTTTCTGCGTTATTCGTTGCGCTTCGTCTTGGGGGGAGTCTTCCTTCTCTTTGAGCTCTTGTTCCTTCTTCAGAAGCTCGTCCCGCAATTCGGCAAGTTCGTCAAATCTACGGCTCTGCGCTAGAACCGCTACGTACATTGCGAAAGCGCGCGCAGACTCCAGCTCTGCGAGGGAATCGTCAAAGGCGAACTTCTTAAAGAACGGGGTAAAAATTGGAATCGCTTTTGCGTTGAAGGCGCTCGTGTATTCGCGCTCGAGCTCGTATATCTTATTGAGCATATCCTTGCGCTCTTGTTGCGTTGCGTTGAGTGGATTAATCGAGTTATGGAGATCGGTTGTACGCTTGCCTGTGAGCTGGTGAAGACGGCTGTTCAGAACTGACCAACGCTTGCTATAGTACGTGAAATCGTGATCCGGTTCTAAAGTGAAGAGCGGGTCGTTGAGGAGTTCGTCGAGCGTGTCGGGAGAACCCGGATCCCGTGGAAGGACGATCGACATACCTCCTTCCCCGTAAATTAGCGGACCGTCCGCTTTCTCCTTGTCTTGACCTTGCGATATTGGAGAATAGAAGGAAAAAGTAAGCGCCGAGATGACCGCAACGAGCGCCGCGCGACGATGTGATGGTTTCATAATAGCCTCGTTATCACTAAATGGAACGGAATTGACGTTGCCATGCCCCAAACTTTCAGTGGAGTCATAAGGGGCAACAAACGCGCGATTGGCTTTATTCTATCAGTTCGCGATGAGAACGTCAAGAAAAAGTCTGTGAAAAAGACAATTTAGTCGCGCGTTGCAACTTCAACCACTATTCGAGAGTCTTCAAACTTTCAACTAGCTGGTTCCAATGGCGAATGTGTAGACATTCAATCTTAGTGTCAAGCTCGCGCGAGGCGTCGACGACGCCTTCGCGCACTGCTGCGTCGCTTTCGTACCAGACTGGGAAAATGCCTGCGTTTGCCGCGCCCATGACGTCCCAGTCGATTCGATCGCCACAGAACCAAACGTCGTCGGGCGCGAGTCGAGCTTTACGCAGCGCTATTTCGAATATCATCGGATCAGGCTTACGATAAAGGTACTCGCTTGACGCCATAATGAATTCCATCTGTGCGTTTGGTAAGAGGCGGTTAAAACGCTCGGTTAGCGTTGACTCTGACCAGCACGTATTGCTTATAACGCCCGCGCGGATTCCATGAGCGTGGAGATAATCTAGCATAACGTCGGCGCACGGCATAACGGCGCCTGGCGTCGCCGCCGTCCAAACGAGGCTTTCAATTTCATCTAACGACAACGGGATCTCGATTTGAAGATACTCGAGCATTGCGCGAAAACAACGCTGCGCCCCTATATCGAAGTAGAGCTCTCGCGAAAGTTGCATTGAGTCGTGGAAAAAGCGTTTTACTTCGCGCTCGATATCCGATACGGTACAACCGTTGGGATTCAACGTCGCTAGCTCAAGTAACGTCGCGTAGCCGCGCTCGAAATGACGATCTGGCTCGCACAGCAATGTGTCGCCGTAGTCAAAGAGTATCATTTTAGGGAGTTTCATTTTGTTCCTTCCATTTAGGACGCTGTAATCTGAACGCCAAAAACGCCTAAGAGCTATACGAAGGGATCGATCGCGCAAAAATTAAACCTTACCAATTCAGCGCGCGCTGGTCTCACAACTGCAGTTAGACGATACAGCATACCCTCCGCTCAAACTGAAACGATTATATTCACATATTCGACGACTTCAAGACTCAGTGAATTTTTTTCGATTGAAATTTTGTCTATTGACATCCACGAAGAGAATGGTAAAATAAAGACAATTAGTCGTAAAAAACGACAATAAAGTATAAAAGATAGAAGTAGCAGACATGCCGCTTACAGAACAAGGAGAAGGATATGGTCGAAGAAACGAAATTTGATTGGGTTCCGTTCTACGAGGAGTTCGCCCGAAAGTTGCTCGTGTATGAACATGATCGGACTGAGCTTATTGTCAAGCTCGAAGAGATTTTTGCAAGAGGGATCAAAAAGCCAAAACTTGAGAAGGACGGCTATATCAGAGACGTCGATCCTTTCACCGTCTTTGCCATTTTTAATAAGAGCTCCTTTTCGCTTGACAATCGTCTAAAAATAATAGCTGCATTCAAGGAGGTTTTTGATATCAAGGCTCCGTTGCCAACAGCTCTTGAAGGCGTGCCGCTGCTGTTTTCTATGATGGCGAACTATTACTATTATTTCGGTAATCGTGGCGAACATGATATCGATAAGCTATGGACGCTCTTTAGAATCGCTCGTGAACTTAGCGAGAAAGATTCAGAAGCGCTTAGAGAGGAGTTTAAACAAGCCTTCGATATAGTCCTTACCCTTCCAGGAATTAAAAATCCTAAAGCCACTATGGGCCTATTTTGGGTTGCGCCGACAAGGTTTTTATCTCTGGACAGGAACAATCAGAACTATCTTCTTAGGAGCGGTAATGTTCCTAAAGAGGTTGTAGGCGAAAATTTAGCTTTAGGTCAAAAAATTAGCGGCGCCGATTACCTTGCCTTACTGGATCGACTATTCGTCTTTTTTCAAAATCCGCAATCTCCTGTTCGCGATTTTAAAGAACTTAGCGCCAGAGCCTATGAGTCGATAGACGAATCCGAATCCGACGGGATTAGATATTGGATTTATGCGCCAGGAGAGCATGCCGATCACTGGGAAGAATTTTGTAATCTTGGCATTATGGGGCTTGGTTGGGAGGAATTAGGCGATCTATCTCAATACAGGAGCCAAAACGCAATCAATAATAAACTTCGGGAGTTAAATCCTGATAAGTCGTCAAAACAAGTTGCTCATATGCCGTGGCAATTTGCCAATGTCATTAAGCCTGGCGATATTGTTTTTGCTAAATTTGGAAGGACAAAAATTATTGGCAGAGGCGTTGTGACTGGAGAATATGAATGGGACGAAAGTCGCAAGATTTACAATAACGTGCGCAGTGTTGAGTGGACTCACAAAGGCGAATGGACTTTTCCAGACCCAAGTCTCCAGTTGCCGTACAAAGCGCTTCCTACGAAAACGTTGACTGACTACACGCCATATACTGAAATGGTTGAGAGTCTCGAAGCGCTCTTTGAAATAGACGACCATGGAGGAGATCCGCCTCCCGCCCCGAGTACGGAAGAGGTTTATGACAAGGATTCGTTCCTATCTGACGTCTATATGACGGAGGATGATTACGATGAACTTCACGAGCTCCTACTACATAAACAGAATCTTATCCTGCAGGGAGCGCCTGGCGTTGGTAAAACATACGCAGCAAAACGTCTAGCGTATGCCTTTATGGGCGTCAAGGATCCGACAAGGGTTATGTCGGTTCAGTTTCATCAGAGTTACTCGTACGAAGACTTCATTATGGGGTATCGACCTACGGCGAATGGTTTCGAATTACGATATGGAGCATTTTATTCATTCTGCAAAAAGGCTGAAGAAGACCCTGAAAATCCATACTTCTGCGTAATCGACGAGATCAATCGCGGCAATATCAGCAAGATATTCGGCGAGCTCTTCATGTTGCTGGAGAGTGATAAACGCGGACATTCTCTGCAGTTGCTCTATGCGAACGAAAAATTCTCGATTCCTAGCAATATATACGTCATAGGGACAATGAACACGGCGGATCGCAGTTTAGCAATGATCGATTATGCGTTGCGGCGGCGATTTGCGTTTTTTCAAATGACGCCTGGGTTTGATTCGGAAGGATTCAAGAGGAATTTGGAGACGTTGAATAGTACGAAATTCAATAGCCTGATTTCTATGATTAAAGAACTTAACGACGCGATTGCACAAGACGACGCCCTTGGCAAAGGATTTTGCATTGGACATAGCTTCTTTTGTACGTCGGACGGTTCAGAAGAATCTTTGATCCGAATTATACGACATGAAATTGTTCCGCTACTGGAGGAGTATTGGTTCGACGAAACGGACAAAGTTGCGGTTTGGCGAGATCAGTTATTCGACTCGATTGCACGGAGCTAAACGTTTGAACATTCTCTAGTGTGGTGTGAGTCGACATGATACCAGTACGCAATATATACTATATGCTCTCGTACGCGTTCCAGACGCTCAATGAGTCGTGCTATAAAAAGCTGGCGACTGAAGAATTTCATAACGTTGCCGAGTTGTGCGCCGCAATTCTTGTAAAGGGAGTTGCGGCTCAGATCAAGCGCGGACTTCGCTACGAGTATAACGAAACGCTCGCCGATATGACGACGATTCGCGGACGACTTGACCTCGCGGAGTCGATTAAGAGCGGAGGAATATGGAAGAAGCGACCAATGTGTGTGTTCGACGAGTTCACTGTCAATTCGTATCCGAACCGCATTATAAAGACGACGCTCTTTTACCTCATAACCGCGCCGATTACCCAAACTAGGCGACGCGAGATACGACGACTGCTTAATTATCTCGGCGACGTCGAGCCTATTGCGCCTCGCGACGTCAACTGGAATCTTCGATTCGACCGCAATTATAGCTCGTATCGTATGATCATTGGCGTCTGCTATCTCGCCTTGCGAGGGCTGATTCAGACTACGAACGCCGGAAAAATGAAACTTATGGAGTTCCTCGACGAACAAGCGACGCACCGACTCTATGAGAGGTTCATACGTGAATACTATCGGAAAGAGCGTCCGAAATTCAAGGTCGCCGCAGATTACATTCCGTGGGCGCTAGACGAAGAGGAAGGGGGCGATGGCGCCTTGCCCGTTATGAAGAGCGACGTGACGATCACTGCTAACGGCAAAACGCTTATACTCGACGCGAAATACTACAATCGTCCGATGCGGACAAATTTCGGCGTCAAGAAGCATTTGTCCTCGAATCTGTATCAGATTTTCGCATACGTTAAAAATCTGACGGTCGCGCGACAACTAGACCCGAGGGACGTCGCCGGCGTACTGCTCTATGCGCAGACAGACGACGAAGAAGCGATCAAGAGCGATTATACTATCTCGGGAAGCCGCATCTGTACGCGCGCGCTCGATTTGAATCGAGATTTTACGGGAATTGCTACTAAGTTGAATAGCATTGTCGACGAGTTTTTGGACGAACGGTGACTTAATAAGCGCTTTTGAGTGAAAGATGGTCGCTGGAGATTTGACCGATGCTAGCAATTTAGTACGATTCCGGACATTTTATCGTTGGAGGGGTTTTTCGCTTGAGATTTGTGGCTAAACGTGTACCATGAAATAGAAGTGGACTTTCCTTCTCCTGGAAGGGGTGGATCCTGTTAAATAAGACAAATATGCGCGAATATAGTCGCTACAAATCGCGATAGTCCTTTAATAATCAAAGGGTGAATAATGAAACGGTATAAAGTATTCCTGGTTTTTATTGTAGCCGGCGCCATTGCCAGTTTGCTTGTCGCTGCTCGGGCGTGTGCGCAGGATATAATTATTAACCCTGCGAAAGAAATTGCCGAAGCACAATCATTCAACGAGGAACTGATCGATTCGGCGGAAGGGAAAGACGTCGACTTCTATCGCGCCGCTTATAAGAAGATCAAAATAGCAATTCAATTGCAAATGCAGGAAGCTGTTTCAGAAGAAGAGTCAGTACGAACGTTGAGTGTCTATGCGCTCGGTTTGAAACGTATCTTTTATCGTTTGTCAAGTTCCTCTGCCGAGGAAGACCTACAGCTAGCGACAGAAGTACTAAGCTTGTGTTCCTACGTCTTTACGATAATCAATAAGAGAGAAGAAACGCTAGAGTTAGCAAACGCCGCTCTCAAGTGTAACGACGAGGAATTGAAAACATATGCTCAATTTACGCTCGAAGAATTGAAAAACGTCGAGCAACGATCGATGGATCGTAAGGACTATTTGTTGTCATTATTTCAAAACGCCTTCGGAAAGGCGGATGAAGCCAGCGCGCGCGTTCTGGTCGATACGATAGTCGACGAGGCGGTGACAAACGATTATCTTTTGGATTCGCTAAGTACGGTCGCTATAATGGCGAAGGGGTGGAACGCCGCAAGATATGTGGGCGTATACGGCGAATTGGTCAAGCGGGCGGAACGCGCGTTCTCGCAATCGCATGATAGTCGACGGCGTGAGAAGTTGAAATGGTTGACCCCGGAGTTAGAGCTAGTTCGGCGCTATGAAGCCGGACAAAAGCGGTTCAATGCGCTACCGGGCGCTGAAATGAAGGTAGACGGTTTCTTCCTTGACGGTACGACAATCGATTGGGAGCGTTATCGCGGCAAGGTAACGCTTGTACTCGTCTGGGAGGCCGAGCTCGATTTGAACGCAATAGAGATTGTGAACGTTCTAAAGGAATATCGGCGCTACCATGATTCGGGCTTCGAAGTATTGGCGTACAGCGTCGATCAAGATTTAGACAAGTTGCGCCAGTTCCTAACGAACGCGAAATTACCGTGGAAGACGGCGTCGAATAAGATAACGCCAACGGCAAACGGTTTGAGCGATAAGGAGCGCTTTGATCTGAGAGAATATTACGGAATTGAGCTCTTACCTTGTATGATACTCGTTGACCGAGACGGCAAGGCGTTCGATACAAACGCGCGCGGCAAGAGGCTCAACGCGTTGCTACGGCGCTTGATTCCCGAGCCGTGCGAGCCAGAGAGCGAAACGCTCGCTGTGTGTCAAAGCTCGCTCGACGCGTTATACGAGAGCTTAACGAAACGGATGCGAGAGCGGCTCGAGAAGGACGGCGACAATATTTCGACGCTCGCCGGCATGACGCTGTACGCGCGGTATTTTGAACGTTGCGACGAGAGCGAGCAATATAAAGAGCGCGCAATTTCGCGCGAGCTTTATCGAGCTGAAGCGCTTGAGCGCTTTGCCTGGGAGATTGCGAGTTATCCGACGCTCGAATTGCGCTCGGGCGAGCTCGCGCTCGAAATGGCGCAGTCCGCCGCAGAAATGAAAGAGTACAAATCCCCGTCGAGCCTGCTCGTACTCGCCTTGTCGTACGCCGCGCTTGACGATTTTGAGAGCGCTGCCAGTTGGGCGGAACGAGCGTTCGAACTTGCTCAAAGCGAAGTGGAGGACGAAGAGGAGCGCGAGTTTCTTGTGGTAATGTGTCGAAGAATCATCGAGCTCGCCAAAGAGAAGAAACCCATATACTGGCGTCCTTTTTTTTAAGTATTTCGAAGTTTCGCAATGGAACGCAACGCCCAATTCATGGACGTCGCGTCGCATTGCGCCCGTATCGATCTTTATAACGTTCGACAGCGATAAAGATTCGTTTTGAATCTTGACGCCGGGCAAGATTGAGGTAGAATAATCAACATAGCGGTTGGGGGCGTCCCCGACGCGCGCGGCCGAGTGGCGGAATGGCAGACGCTGGGGATTTAAAATCCCCTGTCCTTAACGGACGTGCGGGTTCGAGTCCCGCCTCGGCTACT
>ONJR01000094.1 GCA_900318195.1 uncultured Planctomycetota bacterium | reverse complement strand
TGGTTGATCGCTCACCCGAAAAGAACGGTCGAGCAAAGGATTATTGCGCGCGTTACAACGGAAGTTGTCGAAAAGAACGTATCGAAAACTGAAAGCGATACGGTATTCTCGGATCACGTCGAGACACAACCTACCGATTCGACTGTCGTTGCTCAAGAGACTGATAGCGCCAATGCGATTGAACGAAGCAATCTGGGTGCGGACGTCCAAAAGCAGTCGCGGAGTAAAACGATTAGAAGCAACCCGTAAAAGGGGATTCTTCACGTCGTTTACGTCGAACGCCGAGATCCGGACGCAATGATATGCAAAGTTCAAATCGGCAATCGTACGCCAGTCGTCGGTAATCTCGTAACTGGTACCTGCCAACATATCTCCGACGACGACGTCGATCTCACTGTCGATGGACAAACCGAGCCGATCGGCGTTACGAATTCTCATCCGTTCTGGTCTGTCGATCGGCAAGAGTTCGTTCCGGCGTGCGAGCTCACACATGGAAAAGAGAGCGCCTCTTCTCCGCAATACCGCGCGAGTTACTCAGAAGTAGCCAAAGCTTGGGCGCTTAGGTTGTTTATAAGTTTGAGGTCATTGCAGAGCACACGCGACCATATTACGTTCGATCGCACGGGTCGATTAGCGCGACCAATTCTTTCATTCTATGTTCGCGCTAAATTCCGGGGGTAGCGGAACGGGTTTTGCGTGGGCGTCGCGCGGTTGCAGGTATCCTCTTGACGTCGGTCGCGACCCGTTTGCGTCATTTTCGCGCGCGATTTCCGCGTATGAGTTAATGAGATGGCGCGCGAGTATCTCTTTGACTTCGAGAATCGTTTTCGGATGCAGATGCACCTCCGTGTGCGCGGCTGGAATTTCCGACTCCGATTCGACGTCGCTCCTGGTCGCGCTCGACGCGTCGACCACGCCGTCGCTCCTTATCGAGTTGAACCAGCGATGTTGCAGGGTCGGTAGAACGCCTATGAAATTATTGAGCGCGACCTCCTTGGGTATCTCGCATTCGTCGAGCGCGGCGAAGATCGGCGAGTTCGGCGAAAGCGCGTCGACGCTCGTCGTCGTTTGAAGTAGTTTCGGGTCGCGTATCTTGCTCTGGTCGGAGCGTGCGAGCGAGCTCTCCAGCGCGCGCGTAATTCGTTGCGGTAGTTTAATCGCGCGATTGGCGAGCCACTGCGTAAAGTTGTTCGCGAACTCGCTACCCTCAAAGGGGGACGCGATCGTAATTACGCGCCGCACCGACGGATTCGGCGTAAAGAAGAACCATTCTCTCAAGTCTTCGCGCGTCTCCTCGTCGATTTCAAGCTGTTCAAGCGGCTCGTCCGAAATGCGGTTCCAGATATGATCGCCGCTCTCTTGAACCTGCATTCTTGAAATCAGCCCTCCCATACTGTGCCCAATCAGGACAATATGATCCAAGGCGCGCGCCTCGCGATTCGGATCGACCGTCTCGCGAAATCGACGCAACTCCTTTCTCATCGTCGCCGCTGAGACCCAGAACGGCTGACCCGTCGGGTAAAAGAAGAACATGAACTGGTATGCGCTTTGCACATTCGACGCGTTGCGCAACGCGTTGTACATTTCCATCCAGGTAATAGGCGACGAACCCAGTCCGTGGGTCATAACGATCGGAATCTTCTTAGGATCGTACGGCTCGAACATATACAGCCCCTGCAACGACCGCTCGCGCGAGTTTTCCTGACCCGGTAGGATTTCCGTTAGCGCGTCTGGCGTGACGAGTCCGCGCCACCCTATCTCCTGAATCGACGCTTCCGCTTTCGCTAGGAAATATGCGATCGGGGTCGTATAGTCAGTCTCCAGCGGAATCGATTGTCCGTTGACGACAATAGCGGGCGTGTATAACGAATCGTATACTTCCAGATAGGCGTCGACGTTTGTCGCTATGGTCTCGGTAGCGTTTGGCTCGAGGGCTGGTATACGCCCTAACGGCTTATTCGGGTTCGGCTTAATGAGCGCGGTGGCAGGAAAACAAACTTCTGTAGGATAGTACTCTTCTTCGGGTCGCGGTCGCTCTTGCGTCGCGCGTCGTATCGCAACGAGCGGCGCGCCGAGTCCGGAGTGTTTACAATCGAAGTTAAGCGCTCGGTATTCACAATCCGATGCGACACGAAACGCGCCGTACTCTTCCGGTCGCCACGCGCCTTCATGATAGACGCATTGTATCGTCGGCGCCGCTGTCGCGCTCGAGACCGAGTAGACTTGGTTATTAGCGAACGGAAACTCTCGTTCCCCTTTCTCCGCGTCTTGCAAGGCGAGACTCAACAGTCGATCGCACGCGCCGTTGTAGACGAGCGCGACGTCAGGTAATTTACCGTTGAATACCGAATGATCGCGCCGTTCCGCGAACGCGGGATTAAAGAGATAATGGTACGCGTGTAGCGCCGACGAGAGGTACAACTCTCTCGCGCGCTCCGGATTGGATTTCTCCGACCGTCGCGCGACGAGATAAGAAGTTTCGATATACGTATAAACCAGCTCGGGATGAGGCGACTCCTCGAGCTTTTTCTCAAGCTCGTCGAGTTGTTCGAGCGACACTTTCTCATTAACATTATATGCTTTAAGCGTTTGTGTAGCGCTCTGACTTAAAGTCGGACCGGACGCCTTGTCGAGCTGGAATCTTAGATCGGCGTCGTTATAGCGCGACCGTCCTATAATCGTCGTGCAACCGGACGCGGCGATCATAAGCAAAATTGCGAGCGCGGCGAGCAGTCGTCGCGCGAAAAGAGCCTTCTTACGGACGGTCATAACGCGTGTCGATCTAATCATGACAGTGATTTATTCCTCAACGCTTACGAGCAACTTCTTAAGTTCGCTGAAATATTGCGCGAGCGTGATCGGCGTAACGTCGTTCCAATTTTCGAGTTTACGCGTGAGAATAGCGACTTTGAGCGACTCAAAAATCTCCGCGAGATCGTTAGGCAGGGTTGGCAACTTTGCGTATGCGTCGAGCGCTTCTGCGGTCGTTATCTTCGCAGTCGCGCCGTCCGGCGACTCCCACGGTTCCGACTCGCCCGCAAATTCGCCAAGCTCGTCCGACTTCTTCTCCTTACCCTTCTTCTTTTTCTCTCCCGTCGGTTCGTCGACCTCGGTCGTCTCGGCGGTCTTCGATCGAATAGGCGCGTCGGCGTCAGAGTCGTTGTACGGATTGACGTCCTCGTCGCGTTCGGCGGGGACAATATCCTCCTCTTTCGGCTTGCTCTTAAGGGACGCGCCAGTCTTTTCCCAACGATCCATACGCATCTGCGCGACGGAAATCTTGCCTTCCGACGCCTTTTGGAGCCATTCGTCCGCGTCGTCCCAATCGAGCGCCGCCTGATAATGGCTCCAGAAGAGATTCGCCAGCATTGGTTCCGAGCCGAACCGCTCGTAAACGCGCCGCAGTCGTCCGACGTGCTGCGGCGTTACGTTGCCAATTCGAGTCGAAAGCGCTTCGTCAGAATAAATGCGGCGCGGTAGTCCTGCTTCCTTCAGGCGCATTCGCCACGAATGAATGACCTTGCCCTTCTCCCAGTTCGTATTACTAACGAGCGCGTTCCAGAACCCGACGAATTCCGACGCAATCTCGTCGATGAGCGTCTCTTTCTCGGGCGGTACGGGCGCGTCGTCGTCCGAGTCGTCGGACTCATTAAACTCGTTAAATTCCGCAAACGTCTGCGATTCTTCTACGGGCTCTATTTCATTGTGAACTTCTTGTTCCGGCGCGCTCGGCGCTTCCATTACTTCCGTTGTCATGTCAAACTCCTTTTATTATTTTCCGCGCGCCGTACGCGCGTTCACGCCACTATAATCTATTCCGAGCGCTAAGACAAGGGGAGTTTGACAAAGAAAGCAACGCTATAAACGCCAGTAGATATAGTCCGAGCGTTCGAACTCCGCGCGCTCGCAGACGCCCTTCACGTCGAGCAAGACCTTAACGCCGGGCGCAAAGAGTCGATCGAACTGCTCGCGCGCGAACGCGACGAACTCCTTGTGCGCAACTGCGAGAACAACGGCGTCCAAGTCCGATAGTTGCGAACCCTCCGCCAGTTCAAGTCCATACTGCGCGCGAACCTCGGTTGCGTCCGCGATCGGATCGTGTACAAGCGGCTCGACCCCGTATTCGCGAAGTTCCGACACGATATCAAAGACCTTGCTATTGCGCGTGTCCGGACAGTTCTCTTTAAAAGTCAGTCCTAAAATAGCGACTTTTGCGCCCTTAACGGGCTTGTCCGCTCTAATCAGCGCTTTCACACAATTTTCCGCTACGTACTTGCCCATACCGTCGTTAATGCGTCGACCCGAGAGAATGATCTGACTGTGGTAACCGACCTCCTCGGCCTTATACGTGAGATAGTACGGATCGACGCCAATGCAGTGCCCACCGACCAGACCCGGCGAGAAACGCAGAAAATTCCACTTCGTACCAGCTGCGTCCAAGACCGATTTCGTATCGATTCCAAGCTTATTAAAGATAATCGCAAGCTCGTTCATAAACGCGATATTGACGTCGCGCTGGCTATTCTCAATGACCTTCGCCGCTTCAGCTACCTTAATCGAAGGCGCGCGATGCACGCCCGCCGTTACGACCAACTCGTAAACCCGAGCTATCGTGTCAAGCGTCTCGGCGTCCATACCTGAGACGATCTTAACGATCGTCGCGAGACGATGCGCCTTGTCCCCGGGATTGATACGTTCCGGAGAATAACCTACTTTGAAGTCGCGACCGCAGACAAGCCCCGACTCTGCTTCCAAAATCGGCGCGCAGACTTCTTCGGTTACGCCTGGATACACGGTCGATTCTAGTACGACCACGCTCCCGCGCGCGAGATTCTTACCCAAAATTCTGCACGCCGACTCAACCGGCTCCAGATTGGGACGCTTGTCGTTATATACAGGGGTCGGCACGGCGACGATATGGAATTTTGCGCGTCGCAACGCGCTCGGGTCGGCGGTAAACAGCAGTTTTACCTTGCGCAACGCGTCGTCGCCTACTTCGCGCGTGGGGTCGATTCCAGACCGATACATATCGATTTTCGCGGCGTTGACGTCGAATCCTACGACGTCGAGTCCGCGTTGCGCGAAGGCGACGGCGATCGGGGCTCCGACGTACCCTAGTCCAATGAGCGAGAGCGCTACGTTGCGCGAGACGAGTTCTTCGTAGAGGGACATATTCGTTATGAATGATAATCACGCGCGCCGCCGAGGTCGTTCGACGTCGCGCGCGTTCAAGTTGATGTTATGGAGTATATATTATCCGCGATACGGCTGCGTCCACGCCGCCGGCTTGGAGCGCCAGTCTAGCGGCTCCTTCTCGTCGGCGCGTACGATCTTAGCGCGCACGTAGAGATCGTCGCCCTTGAGCGTGTAGGAGCCCTCGGTTCCTTCGACCTTATCTAGCAAAACGCCGATCTGATCGGAGTAAGTCTCAACAATGCGCTTCGGCGAAACCGTCGCGACTTCTTCCGTCTCGAATGTCTTGCACGTAGGATCGTAATCCTTCTTCGTTCCGTAGAATTCGATACGATATTCGCCTTCCTCTTTAACGTCGACTTTGACCTCGAGCGTCTTGCCGTCGAAGTTGATTTCAGCGAAGTCGAGACCGTTGGAGCAGTACATATCTCCGTCGTGAATCGCGTTAATGAGCGCGTCCTGCTCCAAGCTTGCGGCGCGCACCATAGTCCAGGCTTTCGGTTCGCCGGAGTAGTCGTGTCGATCGTCGGAGCCCATCGCGAGTAGCAACGGTTGATCGTGCGTTGCGCGCCATGCGTTCACGACGTCCCAGAACTGTTCCGGTTTCCAACCGTCGGGATGCTGCTTGAAATCCCTGTGAATTCCGTTGTTCGAGAGCTCGAAGACGCGCACTTTCGTATTCTGAATGAGCGCGCTCGGGTTCCAGTCGTAGAATCTCCATAGCGGATGGTCGGCTGTAAAGAGGTAATTCTGACCTTCGTAGATTTCCGCGCCCTTGTCGTACGTGTCGCTCATGAGCGCGATCGGATCTTCGTAATTTTTGAGATATGGGAACGTCTTGCGCACGCCGATGAAGTTCATGTGAACGGCGCGCTTATCTAGGACGCCTCCGGTTTGCTCGAAACCGGGTATCATGAGGAACTGCTCCGACTCGTCAAACTGGGTCGCGAGTTCGTCAAAGGTGCGCATTCTGACAAAAGTCAGTCCGCCAACCTCGCGAATTTCAACGGACTCGTCGCCGAATCGCTCTTGTGCCTGCTTAACAAACTCTTCCGTGAGCTTATTGGGCACGGCTTCGCAACTCATCGGCTTCCATAGCGAGGTTTCACCGTCGAACGCTTTTGAAATTTCGGGCGTAATCTTCGGGTTAGAGCCGAACGACTTGAAGCGCAGGTCAGGCGCTTGGAAGGTGTTGTGGTCAGAAGGGCATACGAAGTTGTAACCGTGCGATTTGTACCAGTCGATCTGAATTTCCGGCATAGCGTTGCCGTCCGACCACTGGTTGTGCATATGAAGATTCCCTTTGAACCATCTTTTTCCGCCGCTCTCTTGACCGAACGAGCGTAGCGTCGCGCCGGTCGCGACGAGCGAGCCCGCCGTTGCGAGGGACGCGCGCAGAAAATCTCGTCTTGTTAGTTGCATGGCGTCGTCTCCAATCTTTCGTTGCATATAAACTTTGCGTACGTCGCCGCGTCGTTGCGACGACGATTCTAGTATATCGTAGCGCCTAGTTCGGGTCAAGTCAACGCTCTTGTCGCGTTAGCGCGCGGATTAACGGCTTTTTCCGGCGTTTCCATGGCCTCGGCGATATTTAGCAGATGTTCGTATACTCTTCGCCATGCGTTGATCTGGTAATTTACGGCGATGACGACGAGCGGATCGAACTGGCGTTGCGACATATCCTCCATGAATTTCTCGCGAATACGTTTGGCGTTGGCGACGTACGCGCGTCTTCTCTCGTTGATCGGTCGCGCAAGTTCGACGTGCTGACGTTCCGCGAACTTCTGCTCTAGCCATTTTAGCGCGTCGAGCGCGTCGTTAAGTAGCGAGGTGAATTCGTTCACGAGTTCTTCCGGCAGCTTTTGCTCGTTCTCTTTAAGCTTGAGGATCGATTTTAGGACGCCGACGAGGTAGTCGCTAATCGTTTCAACTTCCTCGGCAATGCGAATCTGTTCGCGCGCGGACGCGGTCGCGTCGACTGAGAACGCGCGCGGCATGATTTGCGAGATGAAGTCGATCGTTTCGTCCTGGGCGACGTCGAGTTTTTCTTCAAGCTCAAAGGAGCGCGCGACGAGCTCGTCGTCGCCAAACTCGCCCTCATTAAGACGCTGAAGATTCTCGCCGAGCGCCATGCAGTTGATGAACATACGATGCACTTCGATTCGCGAACGCTCGATTGCAAGCGCAGGCTCGTCGTTCAGGAAGGAGAACAAACCGGTAACAGATTTCGGCTTTCTCGTCTCTTTATCGACGACCCGACGTTCAAGGAAGTTTGCGATCGGTCCGAGGAACGGTAGGAAGACGATCGTGTTCGCAACGTTAAAGAGCGTATGCGTCAGCGCTATCTGACCGGTTATTCCCAAATGGAGCGCAGCGCCTAAACGTTCGACGAGCGGGAGAAAGATCGGGAAGAAGATCGCCATAACCCAGAGCACGCCCGTCGTGTTAAATATAAGATGAAAGTACGCCGCGCGACGCGTGTTCGACGGCGCGCCGATCGCAACGATGAGCGGCGTCAGCGCCGTGCCGATGTTACTACCGAGCGCGAGCGCCGCCGCAGTATTAAGATCCATGACCCCGAGCGACGCAAGCGTGATGATGAGCGCGACCGTCGCCGAAGAGGAGTGAACAAGCGCCGTCGTGCCGCAACCGATAAAGACGCACATGATCGCGCCCTTAAAGCTCGTCGCCTGGAAAGCGCGCATGACCTCCATGAATTGAGGAGTGTCCGGCAACGGGGCAAGACCGGTCTTCAACGTTTCGAGACCGAAGAAGATCATGCCAAGACCCAGTGCAAAGACTGAAAAATTCTTAACTCGCTCGTTCTTGCAGAAGAGATAGAATAACGCCGCTATTCCGAGCAACGGAAGACCCATCGCGCCGACGTTCAGCGCAAAGATCCAGCCCGTCGTCGTCGTGCCTATATTCGCGCCAAGTAAGACCCCGATCGCTTGCTTTAGCGTCATGAGACCGCTATTCACAAGCCCGAGCGTCATAACCGACGTCGCTGTGCTCGACTGGATGATCGACGTTACAAGCGTGCCGACCCCGATCGCGAGAAAACGATTGTTCGTAAAGATCGATACGAGACGACGCAATCTCGAACCTGCGATCGCCTGAAGACCGTCCGACATACGCTTCATGCCGAGTAGAAAGAGACCGCCGCCCCCGAGCGCCGCCATCATAGCGGCGAATAGATTCGGCTTCCAGGCTTCAGCGCGAAAAGAGACGAACGCGCCGGCGTCCGGCGCGGATTCGGACGACGCTTTGAGCACGATCGTCGTTTGACCGACGGCGTCCGGTTTCCACACGAGTTTCAGATCGTCGCCCTCAAGTTCAAGATCGACGATTTCAGATTCCTGCGTGATAATCGACCATACGAGACGATTAGGGTCGACGTCGCGCAACGCGTCGAGACTCTCGTCTTCGCAAAGACGGCGGCCGGCGTCTTTGAGATCGAGCGTAATGGGATCGGAGCCGACGAGCGCGCGAACGTCAGGTAGACGTTTGATCTGAGCGTCGTCGAGGGCGCCTGCTGGGTCGTTTGCGTTCGGTTCGGTTGGTTCATTTGCGCGCGCGGCATAGTTCGCAAGGAATAGTAGCGCGGCTATCGCAATAATAACGTATGCGGCGCGCCGCGCGCTCGCTGTAATCGGCATGATAAAGGGCTCCATAAAAATTGAGGTCCGCCGGTTCCAGCGCGCTCGCGCCGGTCTCCCGGGCATGACGCTTACTTTGCTAATTTTGCGCTATGGAACCTCGCGCTGAGCTCGGCTCCATAGCTTCCGCGATTTCTCTAAGGTGTTCGAAGATTCTCCGCCACGCGTTGATCTGGTAGTCGATGGCGGTAATAACGAGCGGCTCGTGCGCTAGCATTTCCTGAACGAAGCGTTTACGAATCGCCTTTGTCTTCGCGACGTTCTCGTTACGTTTCTTATTCATCTCGGCGTCGACGTGCGCGTGATTGTGGGTCGAGAAGTTCTCTTTGAGCCAGCGAATGGAATCGTTTGCCTCGGCGAGCAGTCCGCCGAACTCATCCGCTAACTCGCGAGGTATCGCCAGACCGTCGCGCTGAAGTTTCAAATTGGATTTCAGAATTGCGACGAAGTAATCGCTAATCGTCTCGATTTCTTCCGCGACGCGTATCTGTTCGCACGCCGATTCCGCGACCTCCGCCGTCGCCGCATGGTGCGTTAGGCGAGTTATGAACTCGATCGTTTCGTCCTGAACGTGGTCGAGTTTGTCCTCTAATTCAAAGGACGCGTCTATTTCTGCGCGATCGGCAAACTGACTCTCGTAAAGCGCGCTCAATTTACGACCGAGCGTCTCGCAGTCGATGAACATCTGCTCGACGACAAGGTGCGAGCGACCGATCGAAAGAACCGACGTCTCGTTAAGATCGAGGTCGAGCAGGCCCGTTACCGAACCCTTCTTCTGCTCGACTTTATCAACGACCCAACGTTCCAAGAGTTTGCAAATGATTTCGATAATCGGGAGGAAGACGATCGTATTCACGACGTTAAAGAGCGTGTGCGTTAGCGCGATTCGACCTGTTATGCCAAGATCGAACGCGTTACCCAACGCGTTGATCGAAGGGATCAATACGGGGAAGAAGACGCAAAGAACCCACGCGACCCCCAGCGTGTTGAAAACGACGTGGAAATACGCCGCACGACGCGTGCTCGCAGGAGCGCCGATCGCAACGAGAATCGGCGTCAGCGCCGTGCCGACGTTGCTGCCCAAGACGATCGCGGCGGAAGAATTGAGATCGAGCGCGCCGAGAGACGCAAGCGTCATTGTAAGCGCGAGCGTCGCCGCAGAAGAGTGCGCAACGACCGTCGCGACGCAACCGACCAAAACGCACATGAACGCGCCCTTAATCGACGTCGCTTGGAACGCTTGCATAAAACTCGAGAACTGCGGCGTGTCCGGCAACGGCGAAAGACCTTCTTTCAACGTTTCAAGACCGAAGAAGATCATGCCAAGCCCGAGGAAGAAGAGTGAAAAATTCTGCACTCTATCCTTTTTCGAGAAGATGTAGAATAACGCCGCGACGCCTAGCACTGGCAATCCCAGCGCGCCGACGTTCAATGCGAAGAGCCAGCCGGTTGTGGTCGTGCCGATATTAGCGCCGAGCATAACGCCGGTCGCCTGCGTAAGCGTCATGAGACCGGTATTGACGAAACCAAGCGTCATAACGGAGGTCGCCGTACTCGACTGAACGAGCGTCGTTACGAGCGCGCCAACCCCGACCGCGAGGATTTTGTTATTCGTAAAGATTGCGACCAAGCGGCTCAAGCGCTTACCGGCGATCGCCTGCAGACCCTCCGACATACGCTTCATACCGAGGAGAAACAGTCCGCCGCCGCCAAGCACGGTCATGAGAATCGCGAGATAATTAGGCGACCAACTTTCAGCCTTAAAGGATAAGTACACGCGTTGCGTTTCGTCTGATTTGAGCGCCCCGTTCACAACGACCGTCGTCTTACCAACGACTCCCGGTTTCCAGGCAATGAGTAGTTTCGATCCGAGAATGTGAAACTCGGCGATATCGTCCCCGTTGAGTAATAACGACCATTCGACGTCGTCCGGGTTGACGTCTTCCACGTCGCCTAATCTACCGTCCGCGCACAATTGACGCAACGTCTCGTCGAGTTCTAGCGTAGTCGGAGGCGCGCCGGCGAGCACGCGCAGATCGGGCAGCCATTTAACGGGCGCGTCCTCGTCGACAATGGACGCCGCCGCCGTCGTCGCATTGCGCTCTGGTTCCTCTTGCGCGCGAACCGGGATCAGAGTCGCAATTCCGAGAACGAGAGCGACGACTCCCGCGATCATGAATGCGATTCTCGCGCTTCGTTTTGCTTCTCCTTCGCGCGCCTCTTGATCTGCTTGCGCTCGATTAGCGGTGTGCGCGGACGACGCGCGACTAGGGGATAGATTCATATCGAAGCAACCTCGTTAAAACGTCGTGCAATCCATTGACGTCTTGGCGCGTGCGCGCGCGAGCAAGGATTGAAGAAAACAAAAACGGATTGGCGCGCGGCGCTAGAAAGCGCGTGAAACGTTACGAGCGGCGGCGCGCTCGCGGTAATTCGTAGCGTCGAGCGCACAGCGTCAAGCGGCGTCGAACCGCGCGTTGCACGGCGGCGCACAATTAGCGCGGTCGCAATTGCGCTTACGCTTCGGTCGGGAGCGTTCGCTCCGTTCCGACCCTTTGATTTTCGATCGCGCGTCGCTGGCGTCTCGCTCGCGTAGTGCGCGCGTGCCCACGACGTCGGTTCGACTGCGGCGTTCATTTTATTTAAAATCCATCGTAATTCGCATGGCTAGCGCGGGCGATTCGCCGTGAATCGCCGTCCTCGCCGTCGAGACGAGCGCTCGCGGCGCATGCTCGACTATAGTATTCTACACTGAAAAACGCTCGGCGTCAACTAGTACCTGCGAAACGTTAAAAAAGGGAGCGGACTAGTAAGCCTCGCTCCCCTTAAGCCTGTTAGCGGTTCAACAGCGTCCTTTGGGACGGTTGAACTTCCCCGTCATTGGACGTCGCTGCTTGTCGGTACGTTCTGTTGTTTCGAACAGGTCGCCTGATGGCGGCACGTCGTTAGCGACGTTTCCTATTCGTCCGTTACGCGCGAGACGGCTGGGTCCGAACCTGCAAGGTCGCGGCGCGTCGCGACTGTCGGACGAATGCGTCTAACTCGCAGTGAGCCAGACGTAGTTCTCAAATTCAAGCGCTCGATTGTGCGTTAAACTAACGCCTGGGGCTGTTGCCTTCCCAGCGACTTTCCGTGTTCGCCTTACGTGGAAGACCGCCATGCCCCATGCGTCGGATGACTCAAAAGAGGCTTTTGAGGGTCTGCGAATCCTTTTTCCGCGCGTTGCGCGTCATTCCCGGGACTCGCGCGCTCGTCGTATTAGGTTCGAGCTTCGGGAGATGTTTGCTTTTTCCAGCGCTTCGTCCTAGCGGCGCGCACGGCGCCGCCGGACTTACGCGAAGATTGGAACTAACGGTTGATCATGACGGTGAACATGACGCCGTGCACAAAAGTGTCGAAGTTGCGATCCTTTTTGCGGGTCTTGACGCCGAAGATCGAACCGTCTTCGTTGATACGGTAATCGTTGACGGCGGAAGCGCGCGAGATGTTGTCCATGTAGAGCATCTGGTACCCGACCTTGAAGCCGATCGCTTCGGTCCAGTTCCACGCGGCTTCGATTTTACCGTCGATTCCGTTGGAGTACGCGTTGTAGTGCTTGGAGTAGGCGAACGCGTTGTTCAACGTGCCAACCGGGACATAAGACTGAATACCGCCCGTCTCGCTCGTGTTGTTGTTACTGTTCGACGAGTTGTTATTGTTGTTATTGTTGTTCCGGTTGTTGTTATTGTTATTATTATTGTTGTTATTGTTGTTATTATTGTTGTTGTTGCTACCGCTCCCCGGATTGTCGGACATCGCCTTCAAACCGAGCGTGCCGTCGCCGTAGATGTTCTGACGGTTGAAGCCCGCGAAGTACTTCGCTTCGCCCGAGAATCGCCAGCGATTGTTCGTTATCGTGTAACGCGCGCCAACCTGAGGACCGACGATGTGGTTGTTCGCCTGGAATTTCCAATCGGAGTAACCTAGATCGCTACCGCGACTCGCGCTCGTGTTGTAGTCGTAGGAGCCGTAAGATTGCGAAGTCTGAACCGATTGGTTGTCGCCTGCTTGCTGAGTCTGAGTATTAAGAATACTGACTTCCGTGATCTGGTAGCTCGATTCGTTCTTCGTGCTCGCGTGTCCAAAGAAGTTGAATCGTCCGTCGAACTGCGTGTATCGAACGCCGGCGAGAGCTTCGAGCGTGCCGCGACGGAAAGGATGGAACCGGTAGCTGTACATCGCTTCGACGCTCCACGTATTGACCTTCGACGTGATGTGGAAGGTGTCGTACGTGATCGGCATCGGAACGAAC
>ONJR01000089.1 GCA_900318195.1 uncultured Planctomycetota bacterium | reverse complement strand
CTAACGGCGCAAATTACTTCTCCAACCTTGCCAACACCCTTGAACCGATCGCTTCGGTAAACAAAATGTGTTGCCATCCGATATTCCGATCGCCTAGCGGCGCCGCCTTCCTTTCGGGCGGGCTAGCAGATATGTTGCGGATTGTTTCTGCGGACGCGGCGCTCGTCTCGTATAATTACGCAGGGGACGAATACGACGTGCGGGAGACTTTCCAAACGGCGGGCGTCGACTACGCGCAAGCGTCGGCAAATTGCGGGGTTCGCGAATTCGAGCTCCAGGCGGATGAAAGCGAAGAAATTGAGCTTGCGCTACCGTCAAGCGGCGACGACCTTGTGGTTGAGATAGTCGCGGTCGACGAGCGCGGACGCGTCGGGTTCCTACGTCGAGCGATTGGCGCGGGTAAATAACGCGGCGCTATCCGTGGCGTCCCTCTGCCGCCGACGCGGCGCTTAGCAGCGTCGGCGTGCGTTTCAGCGCGGGTTGTGAAATTGGAAGCGTCATTTGGGACGCCTGACTATTAAATTTGACGCTTGCCATTTAGGCGCCCGAACGACGAGTCCGTCCGCTTCAAGATTCGGCAACTCACAGAAGACGACTTGAAAAGAAAAAGCAGGTCTGGTAATTTTTCAGGTTTTAACGGCTAACCTGTTCATACGAGATGTTTCACGAACGCCGGACGCGATCAGGTTAAAAATTTTGGGACAATATTTACCGCGCCTACTTGTTTCGCAGGCTCTTTTCGGTACACTCAAAAAGTTGCGCACGGTCGTCGACGCGTTGCGCATTCCGTCCGTTCACCGTCCGATTAGGAGTCGTAGTCGTCATGATCAATATTCGTAAGTTAGAAACCGATCTCTGGGATAGCGCCGATCTATTACGCTCGAACTCCAAATTGACGTCAAATCAATACTGCATGCCGGTCATGGGGCTCGTCTTTTTGCGCTACGCGTACTGTCGCTTTAAGGCGGTCGAGGCGGAGCTTCTTGGCGCGCGTCCGAAGTGGAACGGACGCGGGCTACTCCCGATCGAGGAGAGCGACTTTCTCGAGAAAAACGCGCTATGGCTGCCGGAGCAAGCGCGGTACGACTACCTTGTCAACCTTCCGGGAAACGTCAAGGCGGCTAAAATCATCGGGAAAGACGGTCGACCGATCAATAGTCTTGGCGAAGCGGTTAATAACGCCATGGCGCTCGTCGAGGAGCAGAGCGCGCAACTCGTCGGCGTTCTACCGAGGAATTATACGGACTTTACCGACGACGTACTCTCGGAACTACTGCGCACTTTCAACGACAGCGCGCTCGACGACGTGGAAGGGGACGTCTTCGGGCGAATCTTCGAGTATTTTCTAAATAAGTTCGCAAAGAGCGTCGCTCAAGACGACGGGGTGTTCTTCACGCCGAAGTCGCTCGTTAAGATGATCGTGAACGTGCTTGAACCGCAGAAAGGCGTTCTACTCGATCCCGCGTGCGGTAGCGGCGGAATGTTCGTGCAGAGCGGCGATTTCGTAACCGCTCAAGGCTCGAATGCGAATAGTATGATGACGTTTTACGGTCAGGAGAAAGTCGAGTACAACGCGCAAATTTGCAAGATGAACATGGCGGTTCACGGGCTAAGCGGCAAGATTCTTTCCGGCAACACCGCGAACACGTTCTATCACGACGCGCACCGACTTGCCGGCAAGTGCGACTACGTTATGGCGAATCCGCCGTTCAACGTCGATAAGGTTAAGGCGGAGAGTTGCGCGAGCGCCGGAAGATTGCCCTTCGGTCTGCCGAGCGTGAATAAGAATAGTGAGGTCGGGAACGCGAACTATCTTTGGATTTCGTATTTCTACGCGTACTTGAACGCGCGCGGTCGCGCCGGGTTCGTTATGGCGTCCTCGGCGACGGACAGCCAGGGTCGGGACAAGGATATTCGTGAGCAGCTGATTCAGACGGGTCATGTCGACGTTATGATCTCGGTCGGGAACAACTTTTTCTATACGAAGTCGTTGCCGTGCTCGTTGTGGTTCTTCGATAAGGGTAAAGCGAAGGAGCTTAGGGATAAAGTCCTCTTTATCGACGCGCGCAACTACTTCACCGTCGTCGATCGCACATTGAACGAATGGAGCGAATGGCAGCTGAAGAATCTTACGGCGATCGTCTGGCTATATCGCGGCGAACTTGACAAGTACCGCGCGCTAATTAAGGAGTATCGCCAGACGCTCGGTAAGAAGCCGTTCGCGGAAACGCTCGACGCTATGGACGCAGAGCTCGACGCCTTGCGCGAAAGCGCGAAGAAGGCGGTCGCAAAAGCCAAAAAGCAGGAGAAGAAGCGAACGCAAGCGGAATGGGACGAAAAGATCGCGGAACTCGAAAAGACGCGAAGCGTCGCGCAAGAAGCCGTATGGCTATACGAGAAATTCGGCGAAGGGGAGTATCAGGACGTGCTCGGACTATGTAAAATTGCGACTCGCGCGGAAATTGAAGCGAAAGGCTACTCGCTCACGCCGGGAGCTTACGTCGGCGTCGCGCAACAGGAGGACGACGGCGTCGATTTTCACAAGAGAATGGCGGAAATTCATGAAGAACTCGTCAAGTTGCAGGAAGAGAGTAATCGACTAATGGACGTTATTGCGCAGAACATGGAGGAGATGGGGATATGAAGTGGAAGAAAGGGAAGATTGGCGAACATTGTGAAGTAACATCAAGTAAACGAATATTCTATTCTGAATATGTTAAGGAGGGCATACCTTTTTATCGTTCAAAGGAAATTATTGAATTAGGTCAAGGTCAAGTCATTAGTGAACCTTTGTTTATTTCGCAGCATAGGTTTAACGAAATCAAAAAAAGTTTTGGTATACCAATGCCTGGCGATATGTTACTAACATCCGTAGGTACAATAGGTGTTCCATACGTTGTTAAATCAAATGATGTTTTTTACTTCAAAGATGGTAACCTGACATGGTTCAGAAAGTTTGACAATATTCTATCATCGTTATTTCTATACTATTGGATAGGTTCCAAAGAGGGGTTCCAAGTTCTTAATAACTCTACTATTGGCTCATCACAAAAAGCGCTAACAATCTCTGCTCTGAAAAATATTGAATGTCCTCTCCCCCCCCTCCCCACGCAAGAGCGCATCGCCTCTATCCTCTCCGCCTACGACGAGCTCATCGAAACGAACCGCCGCCAGATCAAGTTGCTGGCAGAAGCGGCGCAACGACTCTATAAGGAGTGGTTTGTCGATTTGAGGTTTCCAGGGTGGGAGGAGACTAAGATTGTGGATGGGACGCCGGAGGGATGGAGGTGTGGTCGCGCTGACGAATTCTTTGAAATTACAATAGGTAAAACTCCCCCACGATCTGAAAAGAAGTGGTTTACCAGCGGTAATAATGGTATTCCTTGGGTCTCAATTTCCGATATGGGAGTGGCAGGAATGTATATATTCATTACTGATGAAGGAATCACTAAGGAGTCCGTCGAGCAATTCAATATGAAAATTGTTCCACCTGGAACTGTACTACTAAGTTTTAAATTAACGGTAGGACGAGTCTCGATAACAACAATTCCGATGTGCACAAATGAAGCAATAGCTCATTTTATTATCCATAATCCTAAGCTAGCAGAATATACTTATTTATATTTGAGAAATTTTGAATACGATACTCTTGGTAATACATCGTCAATATCAAAAGCTGTAAATTCAACGATTATAAAGTCCATGAAATTTATAATGCCGCGATCGAATATTCTGGAAGGTTTTTCGGCAAAACTTTCTCCTATAATGAAACTAATTTATAACAAAAAGGCTATGTGTATAAAATTATCCGAATCCCGCGACCGTCTCCTTCCGAAGCTCATGACAGGTGAAATCGAGGTCTAACGATGTCAAGCGCATATTCCGAAAACCAGCTAGTACAAGAGAGTAGTTTAAAGCTGTTGCGAGACGAATTAGGTTGGGACGTTCAGAGCGGGTCGAATAGCGAGACGCACGGTCGCGGCAGTCTGAAGGGGGTTCTACTCACGAAGTATTTCCGCGCGGCGCTGAGGAATCTCAACCCGGAGCTTACAGAGAGTCAGATACTACTTGCCGAAGAGGAGTTCACGCGTCGCCTCTCTTCCGATTCGCTACTGCAAACGAACGCGAAGAAGTACGCGTTGATTCGAGACGGAGCGCCCATTACGATTACCGGGGAGGACGGTCAAGCTGAGACGCGGCGCGTTAAGATCGTCGACTTTGCGACGCCGGAGAACAACTACTTTCTCGCGCTCTCGGAGTTCACGGTCAAAGGGGAAGCGATCGAATATACGAAGCGCGCGGATATCGTCGGGTTCGTCAACGGCGTTCCGCTACTCTTTATCGAGCTCAAAAAGCATACGGTCGACGTTCAAGCGGCGTACGACGGGAATTATACCGACTACCAAACGACGATACCGCAACTATTCTATTACAACGCGTTCGTTATCCTCTCGAACGGGATCGAGGCGAAGCTCGGCGCGCTGGGTAGTAAATACGAGTTCTTTCACGAATGGAAGCGACTTGCTGAGCAAGACGTCGGCAGCGTCGCGCTCGAAACGATGCTGCGCGGCGTCTGCGCGAAGGAGAATTTCCTCGATCTCCTCGAGAATTTCATTCTCTTCGACCGCTCCGGCGGTAAACTTACCAAGATAATCGCGCGCAATCACCAATACCTCGGGGTCAACCAAGCTGCGGCGGCGTACGGTCAACGCGCGCTCAACGACGGTAAGCTCGGCGTCTTCTGGCACACGCAGGGCTCCGGTAAGAGCTACTCCATGGCGTTCCTCGCGCAGAAGATACGTCGAAAGTTCCCGGGCTCGCCGACGATCGTTATACTAACCGATCGCGAAGAACTCAATAAGCAGATCAGCGAGACCTTTGAAAATTGCGGACTTCTAGGCGACGCCAAAGGGTCGCAGTTCTCGCCCGCAAACGGCGAACAACTTATTCAAGCGCTCAAAGGTAATCCGAGTTTTCTCTTCACGCTCATCCAGAAGTTCAATCGCTCCGACGTCAAGCCGATTTATCCCAAGCACGACGTCCTCGTTATCTCCGACGAAGCGCACCGTAGCCAATACGGAATTTTCGCGGAAAATATGGTCAAGCTACTCCCGACGGCGGCGCGAATTGGTTTTACCGGCACGCCGCTCTTTGCGCACGACAATATCACCGTGCGCACCTTCGGAGAATACGTCTCCGTATACGATTTCAAACGCGCGGTAGAAGACGGCGCTACTGTTCCGCTGTACTACGAGAATCGCGGCGAAAAGCTACGCGACCTGGAGAACCCCGAAATTACGCAACAGATCCTCGACGCGATCGACGACGCCGACGTCGATCAGAATCAGCAGGAGAAGCTCGAACGCGAGTTCAGTAAAGAGATACATCTCCTCACGGCGGAGCCGCGACTGCGCGCGATCGCGCAAGATTTCGTACGACACTATTCCGACCTGTGGACGAGCGGCAAGGCGATGTTTGTCTGCCTCAATAAGATTACGTGCGTAAGAATGTATAATTACGCGCAGGAATATTGGGCGCAAGAAATCGCAACGCTCGAAGCGAAGCTCAAGAGCGGCGCGACGCAAGAGGACGAGACGCTTGAACGCAAACTCGAATGGATGCGCCAAACAGAAATGGCGGTGGTGGTAAGTCCCGATCAAAACGAAATAGCGACCTTCGCCAAATGGAACCTTGATATTAGGTCGCACCGCGTTAAAATGGAAAAGCGCGAGCTCGATAAAGAGTTCAAAGATCCTGAGAATCCATTTCGCGTCGTCTTTGTCTGCGCTATGTGGCTGACCGGATTCGACGTCAAATGCCTATCATGCCTCTATCTCGACAAGCCAATGAAGGCGCACTCGCTCATGCAGGCGATCGCGCGCGCCAATCGCGTCAACGAAGGCAAGAGCAACGGGCTCATCGTCGATTATGTCGGGATCGTTAAGGCGCTGCGCAAAGCGCTCGCTGACTATACGGCTGATCTTGGCAAAATTAACGGAATTGATCCGACAATTGATAAAAAGGAGCTCGTCGACGGTATTCTGGAACGCATTGAGCTCATTAAGAAGTTCCTACGCGAACATGAGTTCGAGCTCGACGAACTCGTCGCCGCAAAGGATTTTGCGAAACTCTCATTACTGCAGTCGGGCGCAAACGCCGTGTGCGCGCCGATCGAAGTGAAAAGGGCTTTTACCGCGCAAGCGTCCGAACTCGCGCGACTCGCGCGGTACGCCGATCGCGAAGATTTGCCCGAGGAACGACGCGCGGAATGCGCCGCGATCGCCGCGATTCGCGCGGAACTCGGTAAGAAACTGCAGAAGACCGATATAACCGATCTCATGGTCGCGATCAACAAGATTATTAGCGCGAACCTTGCCGTTGAGTCGCCCAGTCTCTCAAGCGCTGATCAGAGACGTTTCGATATCAGTAAAATCAATTTTGAACGCCTCCGTAGCGAATTTGAACGCGTTAAGAATAAGAAACTCGCCATGCGCGATTTGCAGGAGCTCATTGAGAAGAAGCTCGAAATAATGATCGCAATCAATCCTAATCGCGCGGATTTCTTTACCCGCTATCAGAAGATAATCGACGACTACAACGCCGAACAAGATCGCGCAACGATTGAAAAGACCTTTCATGAACTCATGACGCTTGCGGACAGTCTTACGGAAGAGGAACGGCGATACCTGGACGAAGGCTTTAAAAGCGACGACGAACTAACGTTATACGATATGCTCTTCAAAGAAGGTCTCAGTAAGTCCGAAATTCAGCAACTCAAAACAGTCGCGACCTCGCTACTCGCCAAGATCAAAACAAAGATCGGAGAACTCGACCATTGGTTCGATAAACCGGAAACGCAAGCCGCTGTAAAGAATCTAATTCGCAACGCGCTGTGGTATGAGACGCCGGAGCGTTATTTTGTCGACGCTAAAGCGCTCAATGAATGTCGCGATAAGATTTATGAATTCGTATGTAGGAGATACCGAGAAGCAGTTTAACGCGCGCTAAGCTTGCTAGTTATAGCGCGCAGACGAATAATTGCACCCAATTTAATATGGAGCGTGATATGATATTTTCAACAGGTTACCAAGTTCCCTTTCCGGACAGAATTGTGGAAAGTTATGAAATCAAAGGCAATAGCCTACGCGCAAACGTAAGTTATGACAATTTGTGGCGCGTGCTTCTTCACTTCATTAACGCCCCTAAATACGCCGGTCGTGAGATGGAACCTCTTTTTTTCTTTATGGAGCTTCCGGCGTCATACGACAGAGAGAAACAGCTCAATGCGAACGCCGAGGTAACGAAACTCCATAAAGACGTTTACTACCTCGACAACCTACAAGCAGACTCCGCGCTCGCTATTCTCCAGCGATCCGGAGAGCTCCTGTTGAACGACGGAACTGTCGAGTTCGGGTTTGGTCGTCAGTTTACGCACGACGAAATCATCTGCGGCAAGTATAACGTGGTAACGATATGGGCGCAGAATCCTTCGCAATATGAATTTATCTTTGAAGGACTCAAATTTCCCCGCATTCCGCAGCTTGTAACCGCGTGGGATACCTTTACCCAGGATCATCCGGGAAAATCGACACGAGTTGAAATCGATGGTAAAAGCGTCTTTTCGCTAATCGAAGAATATGAACCGTACGGTTTATACCTCGCCGAAACACGAGAGGATTAATGCGTTGCTAGCTTACGCGGAGGACTCAAACTCGCGCGTCGCGTTTAAAACGGTAAAGCCGCGCGCGAATCAATACGATTTCGGTCGTCATTTCATGAATAATCCGCGATCTCGTAGAGCTAGCTGAACGACGCTTGGCAACCTCGCCGCCACTCTCTGTGCAGCGGTCGAGAGTTTTTTCAAAGTCCTCGTCCGGCTCAGAGTCGGCACGCTTGTGCGCCTGACTTCTTCGCGCGGCGTTTCCCCCGCCACAATGTGGATCGTTTTTCTACAGAAGTCGCTGATTCCCCTTATTGCGCCAACACGATTTCATTGATCTCGAATAGCGCAAAAAAGAATCTCAATGCGGCGCCATGGCGCGACGTTTCCCCCGCCACAAAGCGGCTCGCTTTTCTACAGAAGTCGGCACATCTCCTTATTGCGCCAACACGATTTCATTGGTCTCGAATAGCGCAAGAAAGAACCTCAACGTGGCGCTGTGGCGCAACGTTTCAGTGGCGGGGCTCCAAATGGGGACAACCCCGGACTGAACCGGGGCTATGGCGCGGAAGGGGAATGCGGATTATTAACCCAACGCGGATTGGTTGGGCTAGCCGAGCAATTCATTTATACGTTCCGAGCGCTTCTTCTGTAGAAAAGCGATCCTTGCGGATTCGTGCTTTTGCCAGCGGACGCGCTTCGCGCTAGGAGTACGGCTTACGCGCGTCTCAGCGCGTCGCTTTAGTTCTCCCTTTTCGGGACGTCGATCGGAATTTCTTTCACGTCCTCGGTTATCGTAATCGCCAAGGGCGAATTCTGCGGATTCGTGTATTCGTCGGGAATGAGCGACGTCATTCTTACGAGTCGCGCGTCCATAGTTTCAGGATGTTTGAGTTGCTCCTCCGTCGGCTTGATCGGGTTGCCCTCGTCGTCGACGGCGTCTTCTCGAATCTCAACGCTTACCTTAGCGACGCCGACTCTAAAATCCCCCAAGGGCGCGCCTGGATAATCGCCGTGCGTAACGAGTTCGGCAACGCCCTTCTCGTCCGTCTTACCGCCCACCGCCCAATTGCAACTTCCGTCGCTTGAAACGAGCGTTAGCGCGGCGTCCGCGAGCGGAGCGCCGTCCTGCGTTACGATTAATTTAACTTTATAAAGCTCCGGCATTCCGTCCGGTTTCGGTTTGCCCTGGCAGCCGATCGCCGTCGCCAGCGCGCAAGCGGCGAGCGCCATAACGGCGAACGCGCGCGAAATTTCTCTTGTCATCATATCTCGTTCCTATCGCGCGCGACGCGCAACCGCAGTCGCGCGCCGCGTAAATGAGTCGTTTACAGATAGCGTAGCGACGTTACAGCGACTGCTTCGTTTCGCCGCCGTTGCAGCTGCCAAGCGCGCCCCAAACGCCAAAGGGAGACGCGCCGCCTGACACGCAGTTCGCCGTCGAGCCGTTCGTGTCGATCGTATCGGATACGAACATGACCGAACCGTCGACGCGCGCGCAGTTCACGCCGCCGGAATGGTTGCTAGAAGGCGAGAACGCGCCCCAGCCGTTCGGAACTTCCCAACCGTACGCGCAAGAGGGATAGTTAGGGGGAAGAATCGTATTGAAACCGGAATATCGCGCGTGCCCAAAGCCGAACATGACCCCGCGATAGCCGTCGTACCACCCTAGTCCGCCGCCCCCGGTGAACGTTACGCCGTCGGAAGAGTAATTACCCTTATTAACGCACACCGTCGCGTTGCATTCCGACTGCGAACCGAGCGCCGTCGTAATCAGTACGATTCCCTTGAGGCGCTGATTCGAACGCCCGACCGTCTCGCTGAACGCAAGCGTATTGCTCGTACCGTCGGTGCAACGAGCGAGTCCGCCCCAGTCGCTATTGGAGAAGACGCCGCGTTTATAAGGACTCTTAACTGGCGTCGTCAAGTCGTTGGTCGTTCCGGTGCCGATCACGGCGTCGCCCATGTGGTCGCCCCAGCAGGTAACGTACGAACCGCGAATACAGCCGTAGCTCGTTGATCCGCCGGAGTCTGAGGAAGAGGAGGCGTCGCCGTCGGAAGGACACGTCTGGTTCGGAATAGGACCGCCGCGATTCGCCTGCTTAAAGACGTCTAGGTGATACAGCGCTTTATTGCTCGCATTCTTCGCTTCCGTTAAGAACTCCGTATAGAGCGACTGTTGCTCCAGATAGGGTAGTAAAAAGACCTGCGCGCCGACGCACGCCGGACCGCCGGAGGTGCGTTCTAGACCGCAGAACGTGCCGTTGCCGTAGGGAAACGCGCCGTTGTAAGCGTCCGCGTAATTGTGCAACGCCAAGCCCATTTGCTTGAGATTGTTCGTGCACTGCATTCTTCGCGCCGCCTCGCGCGCCGCTTGCACGGCGGGTAAAAGAAGCCCAATTAGAATGCCGATAATAGCGATTACGACGAGAAGTTCCACCAGCGTGAAACCAGAGCCTTTGCCTCGGACGCGGCTCTTCGTTGCTGTAATACGGTCAGTCATAGTCAATCTCCGTAATTGCGTGTATGGAGGTATAGTTAAAAGTCTGGTTAAGAGCGCGCATTAGCGCGTCTTAACGCCAATTCCTGGCGACGCAAGCGCAACTGGTCGCAACGTCGTCAATCGCTCTATCATATACTAAAGCGCGCGCTATAGCAAGCGCCGAAACCTAATTTCAACGAATTTTATCGATTATACGCGGTCGCCATGGAATCAAACGAGAGCTTGACGACGCAACCGCGTCTGGTATACTCAGAGGATAGTCGTAGCGCGCCAACGCGACGACGGCGCGCGTCAAGTCGGCGCGCGATGATAAACGACGAACTATTACGCGACGCAAGCGACGTCTCACGCTTATGACAAGAGCGCTTATTGCCATTAACCAAGCCAGGGTTTTGTACGATTTCAAACGCGAGCTCGTCGACGCTATGCTCGAACGCGGCGACGAACTCTATCTATCCTTCGAAGAGGACTTCCGCGCGCAAGAGTTTCGCAAAGGGCGCGCTAAGATCGTATCGACCCCAATCGATCCACGCGGCGTCAATCCGCTGCGCGATCTCAAACTGTACCGATTCTATCGCGCGACACTGCGCGAATTGAAGCCCGAACTCGTACTGACCTTTACGATCAAACCCAACGTATACTGCGGCTACGCGTGCGGGCGACTTGGCGTTCCGTATTTTGCGACGCTTTCAGGGCTTGGCGCGGCAATGAACGGGGGCGGACTCTTGGAGCGCGTCTCAACGTTCCTTTATCGCGTCGGTTTAAAGCGAGCGGAGAAAGTGTTCTGTCAGAACGAGTCGATCGCGCGGCGCGTTGTTGACGACCAAATAGCGCGCGAAGAGCAGATCGGCATGGTTTCAGGCTCCGGCGTAAATCTGGAACGATTTCGTTACGCGCCGTACCCCGACGAGGGCGGGGAGCTCGTATTTCTTCTAGTCGGACGCCTTATGCCGGACAAGGGAATTTTGGAGTATTTAGAAGCGGCGCGCCGCCTTCGCGCGGAGTACGGTCGCGTCAGGTTTCAGATATTAGGGGCGAGCGAACGCGGGTGCGATACGTATCGGGCGGTCGAACGGGCGGCGCGGGACGGAATTGTAGAATATTTGGGCTATGAACTCGACGCGCGTCCTTACCTTGCGAAGGCGAGCGCGATCGTTCTTCCGAGTTATCACGAGGGCTTATCAAACGCGTTGCTGGAAGGCGCGGCGACGGGTCGCCCGATACTGGCGTCGGCAATCCCCGGTTGCGCGGAGACGTTCGAGGAGGGCGTAACCGGCTTCGGCTTTGAACCGCGTAACGTCGATTCGCTCGTCGCTACGTTGCGGCGCTTTATCGAGACTCCCTATTCGCGTCGCGTTGAAATGGGCGTCTTGGGGCGCCAAAAGATCGAGAAGAGCTTTTCGCGCGCCGACGTCGTTAAAGAGTATCTGCGTGTTATTGACGAGTTTATGCTGGCGAAAGAACGCTAACGCGGAGCGCTACTCGCTTTTCTACAGAAACGCTCGGAACGTGGTAATGAATTGCTCAGCGTTACGCAACCAATCCGCGTTGGGTTAATAATCCGCGTTCCCTTTCCGCGCCGCAGGCGCTCCTTTTGGAGCCCCGCCACTTTGTGGCGGGGGAAACGTTGCGCAACCAATCTGCATCGGGTTAATAATCCGTCCTCCTTTTCCGCGCCGCAGATAGCCCCGGTTCATCCCGGGGTTCCCCCCATTGGAGCCACGCCAGAATGGCGGGGGAAACGTCGCGTTACCAATCCGCATCGGGATTCTCTCTTGCACTATTCTTGATCAATGAAATCGTGTTGGCGCAATAAGAGGATTTGCCGACTTCAGTAGAAAAACAAGCCGGGT
>ONJR01000283.1 GCA_900318195.1 uncultured Planctomycetota bacterium | reverse complement strand
TTTCCACGAGTTCTTCAAGGACGTCGCTCATTCTCTCAATCCCCTCTTCTGTTTCTTTGATTTGTTTAGCGCGCTTGGCGAGCGATTGGTAATACATGTCTTTCGCCTCTTTTGCGCGGAAATCAGCCATGAGTTTTCCGATTTTATCGTTTCCTATATACGCGGCGTTGACGAACCGCACGTGCCGTCCGTCTTCGACGAGTTCGTTAGTTTCCCTGATTCTCTGCTCCAAGGTTGCAAACGGTTGCGTTTTATTGTACCTTGGCGTTTCGACAATGAAGATGACCCAGATCTCGCCTAGTTCGGTGAACTTCTGGTTCGGCTTGGAATTATTCCAGTCTAGTGCGCTGAGATGGTATCTTACGCGTTCCGGTGTAGCTTCGCTACTGTCGCGCTGTATTTCGATATTATACAGTTTCCCTTCTTTATCCCTTGCGAGGACGTCGAGTTTGACGCCGCGTCCTCGAAAATTACGGTATTCTTTCTGCACCTCGACCGATTCGACGACGATATCTTCACGCTCGAGGCATACGTTGACGATATCCTGCACGCCTTCGATATTGTCGACGAGTACTTCCGACATAAAGACGTCGTCTAGTAGTCTTAAGTTTTTAATCGCTTCACGCGTTTCGTCCGTTACGCTGCTCTTCTTACGCCGCGTTGTTCGTTTTGCCATATTTCACCCTTGTCGTTTGAATCGTCGATTTCTGCGCTTGCCGCCGCGCTGGTTCGAGTTCCGACTGATGGAACATTCAGCGGTCGCTTTGTGCGCGGGACGCGCTACGGCGCGGTTTTGCGTTCTTCGCGCCGTAGCCGTCCGGGGAGCGCCGCTTATTTTTTCGCGAGGTTGGCGACCTGTTCCGCGCTGAGCGGCCAGCTGAAGAGTTGCGCGCAGGCGACGCGTCCGGTAAAGAAGTCTGAGCCTTTTCCACCCGGCGCGATATCGCCGCCCAGGCAGAAGGCCTGTACGATCGGGTCGGTCGGGTGCGCGAGGCTACCCCTTGCGGCGATTTTCGCGACTTCTTTTCCGTCGACGTATAGAATAACGTTTTCTCCGTCGTATACACCGCAGACGTCGACGTACTTACCGAATTCAATCGGCGCCTCGGCGATTTTATATGAGCCGTTGACGCTCGCCCAGAACGCGACGACGCGCTTTTCGTAGTTTACGCTGATCTCAATACCGCGCAGTTCTGTATTGCCGAAGACGGCGCCGACGGCGCTCTTGCGTTCAGGATCGGCTTTGAAGACGGCGCGAATGGACGCGCGTCGCAGTTTGCGATAGGTATCGGCGTCGCACTGGATTTTGAAGTGTTCTCCTTTGCCGGCGAATTGCACGACTTCGCGATCGCCTAGATCAGGTTCTTTAACGATCTTGGGCTCGCCGATCGTTTGGATCTTCTTCTGTTCCTTGAGCGCGTTGACCGGTAGATTAACGAGTTTCCCAGACGCGACGGCGAGCGCGAGTACGTTCGCGTCGGGCTTGGCCGCGTTGCGATCGACGGTTTCGTCCGTGTCGGGCTTTGTTTGGAACTCGAATTCTAGCGCTTTTTCGCTATCGATGAGGAAGTGGTTTGTCGCGTATACTTTGGCGCGGTACTTCGTATTGGAATCGAGCCCTGAGAGATCGACGCGCAGTCTTTCCGGGGTCGGTAGGTGGAAGTACTGAGACCAAAAGTACTGTGTCGGTTCTTCGCGCCATGTTCCGTCGGGATTGAGCGATTCTAGATGGAACGCGTAGCTGTGCGGTAGCGCGGGATCGCTCGGCGCGCAGGCTGGCGTGAAGGAGGATCGGTCGTATCGAGCTTGTGGAAATTCGCAGATAGCGCCGTACTCGTAGGTTTCTGCGAGCGTAATTTTGGCGTTTTCGGGCCAGACCGGTTTGCTACTATTGGAGAATCGCGCGTCGGTGTAGAGGTAGTCCTCGATCTTGCCAGGTTTCGCGACGTAGTATACGACGTCGAAGAAGCTGTTCGTAATGAGGTCGTATGGCTTCAGGGCAACGGAATTATCGCGTCGTACTTCTAGTACGTAGAATTGTCCGCAGTTGCCGCTTCCGGCAGGGTATCTTTCGTACTTTCCGCCTTCTCCGCCGTGGCACAGGTAGCTTAGAGTGCCGGTTCCGAAAGCGGAGAAGCATCCTTGCCATGCGCATCTTGGGTCGTTAATGGGGTAGTGCGTGTGTCCTGAGAAGTTGATAACGCGCGGGCAGCGTTGTAGGGCTTCGAATAGGTCTTCTAGTCCCCAGTCGTCGTGTCCTCGTCCTCCGTATACGGTCGGGGAGACAGGGTAATGCTGGAAGACGAAGATCGGCTTTTCGGGGTCGGCTTTTGCGGCGGCGTCGAGTTCTTTTTCGAACCAGTTTAGGGCGTACATATAGTCGCCGTCTTTCATTGTGCCCTTTTCAGGGGACACGGCGATGAACTGGAAGCCGTTGACCTCGTATCGCGCGTTTGGTTCGAGTCCCATGACTTCCTTCCAGTACGCTTGATTTCCGCCGTAGAATTCATGGTTGCCCATGCATACTAGTTTTGCGGTCCCTTCTTTCACGACTTCGTCCATTGTCTTTTTGAAGAGGGGTAGTTCCTTATCGTTTCCGTGATTCGTCATGTCTCCGACGACGACGAGCGCGTCGAAGTTTTTGTACTTCTGGTCGGCGGAGTAGTCGTACATGAACTTAACGGCGCGCTTAAAGCGGTCGACTTCCGCTGCGGTTTCCGAGCCGTTGAAGTGCACGTCGCTCATGACGCAGCAACGCAGTACGACGTCGTTGCCTTCCTGGTCTGCGCGCGCCTCTCGCGACCTGAACGCGACGGTCGGTAGACACACGGTTGCGAACGCGGAGAGCGCTCCTTGTTTAATGAACTCGCGGCGCGATTCCAATCTTGCGGTACGATTATTCGACATAGCTGAGTCTCCTCTAGACGGATCATACTTTCAACGCGAACGCGCGCGCGCTCGCTAACGACTAGATGATAGCGCGTCGCGCGCGAAAAGTCAAGCGAATCCAGGTAAAGAAAACGCGCGCTATTCCCGAAAGAAGAGCGCGCGATCAACATAATGCAAACGTCGTGATTAACGCTTCGTTAGATCGACGTTGAACGTGGAATTCCGAATCGTCTTACTTCGCGGATCGAAGACGCGGATTTCAATTTGCAGACCTTTGAGCGGCACGTCGTACGGCGGAGGGTAGTCGGGCAGCATTGCGGACGAGATCGGCGCGTTCGAGGGTATGTCGGAGACGTCGGCGTTGTTTCCATTTTCTGCGAGGAAGCTCGCGAAATTCGTTTGATACGCCTCCGTCCACGTGTCGTAGACGCACGGCGTTCGCGTCCACATGGGGACGGTTTGGGTCGAGCCGTTGATATTTAGGTCATAGGCGCCGTCTTTTGCGTACCATCCTGCGGAACGTAGATTATTTGGATCATCGATACTAAAATCGGTTTCAATAACTACTCCATCGTCGTCTACCATCGGACCTCGTCCAAGGTCGACATAAGAGTTGGTTCCCGGATCCCACGCTTTGACGTTGAAGCTAATCACATTTGTGAGCGCTACGTCTTGGTTGAAGACGGAATTGGTCGACAGAACAGCGCGTTTGAGATCGCCCGTTTCGGAGTCGACCTGATCCCAGAAGTTCGGGTTGTTCCAGTAGTCGATGAACGGCTGGGGCAACGTACCGGAACTCGCGGAATTCAAGAGCGGGAGGTTAGGGGAGTCGTATAGTCCGGTAGCGACTCCCATCTGCTTAGCGATCGCGTCGTCGCTATGGATCTGAAAACTTAACTGTTGTTCAGCCCCGATCCAACGGTATTGAGCGTCCTCGGTAGTTCCGTACCAGTTTGGAGTCGTTTCATAAGGAACATTTGTATTAAGGGACATACCGTACTGCGTGTCGCCGAACGGGTACCCAGCTCGGAAAGTCCAAGAGGCGCTTTCCTGAAGCGTCGGCATTCTTAGCCAGTACCACGGATAGCGCGGCGTCGCTTCGCTCGCGAGCAGAATTTCAGGTCCGTGTACGGAGAATTGCGAATAGTACTTAACGGCCTTGTTAGAATAAGGATTATTCGTAATTCCGAACGAATTCCAGTATCCGTACCGATTAGCGCGATCTCCCAGGTCGCCGAGCGTATTGGCGTGCACGCGTCCTTCGTAGCCTCCG
>ONJR01000201.1 GCA_900318195.1 uncultured Planctomycetota bacterium | reverse complement strand
CCTTGCGCTCCCGTTTGCGGTCCCGCCCCGTGCGCTCCCGCCGCTTGCGCGCCTGTCGCTCCTTGCGCTCCCGCTTGCCTCTAATTGGCTCAAAATACAAAATGAATACAATCCCTTCTTGCTTAGAAGGCTGATTTGAATTCGGAAGCGTCTCCCTCTTCATTGAAGGAGACGCTTTTTCTATCTCTTCTTATTAGTTTTATCTTGTCGCCTTGAAAGCGCGTCTCCGATTGCGATTTCTTCCAAACTGATCGTGGCGACGCGTCTCGTTATTATTGGCGCGCTCGTCTAGAGCGTCGAACATTACCAGTTTCGCAATAGCGCGTCGTTTTTATAATCCTACGCGCGCTCTTTCAGGCGCGTTGCGTTCCGTTCCGCAACATCGTCTACGTCGCGATTCGCCGTCATATTCGTATCTTCTCAACGAAAGACGCGGCGCCGAACGTTCTGACCTCGTTCGGCGCCGCGTTTATACTCTCGATCGTTTACTTTCCTTGCTCGATTATTGCGCTTTGCGCGCGATCTTTCTTTGAACTGCGTAGCGAATCGTCGCGAGCGCCGCCCACGCTATATTGACGGCGAAGAGTACGTATAACGCCGCGACCTTATTGCTTTCGCCGCTTGCGTACGCGTGTCGTCCTCCGCCGCCCATCACAAAGCTCAGACCGTACCATGTCATAATGATAGCGAGCGCGCCGAACGTTGCGCCGAGCGGTAAGAAGAATCGTTTGTTGCCGCTCATCTTGTAGACGTGTAATACGACAAGATAGACGAATAGCGTAACAAGCGCCCAGACCTCCTTGGGATCCCAGCTCCAGAATCGTCCCCAGCTAAAATCAGCCCAGCGCGCGCCGAGAATGATTCCAACGGTAAGAAAGAGCGCGGAGCTGCGCGTCATGGCAATAATAAAAGGGGCGACTCGAAGCGAATAGCTTGGCGTCGGGTCGGTTTCGCGTAATTGATCGTATCGTCCGAAGATATACGCGGCGAGGGACGTGAGCGAGACAACCCACGCGATCGCTCCCAGCGCGTAGCTGACTATGATGGCGATAACGTGAATCGTTAGCCAGAAGTTACTGCGCAGTACGGCGACCAGAGGTCGAATATGAGGATTGAACTCGACGGAATTGAAGTACGCGGCTGCGGCGACGAGCGTTGCGACGACGGCGCTTGCGGCGAGGAACCCTTTGCGCGAAAAGACGTCGTCGCGTTCGTCGTCGCGTTCGTCGTGCGCGGAGATCTCGCCGTCCTGTCTGAGGTTCGGACAAAAGACGAGCGCAATGAGCGCGACCAGGAATCGCGGCGCGAGAAGCGCGACGAATAAGAAGGTCGCGAACGCGGCGCAACTATCGAGTATTCCCTGCATCGCCAGCGAACTAGCGAGCGTGCGTTTAAAGGAGTCCCAAAGGGACGCGTCCACGCTTTGACTTGACGCCCAAAATTTAACGCCGAACCACGCGACCGTTAGCGTTAGCGCGACGCGTAGCGTGAGAAGCGCGAGCGCGGCGCCGCGTCCTTGACGGCGGCGGCGCGCGTAACTGAACGCGGTCGCGCGCCATGCGGCGCCGAACGGACGCGCCCACAATGGCGCGAGCGTGTAGCCGATAGCGATCGCGGCGATGAGAAACGCCAGTAGCACGACGGTTTCAAACATATTCGCGACCGGCGCCCAACCGGTAATGTAAGCGCGAATAGCGCCGCCCAGGAACGCGACGGCGCACGACGCGGCTAGAAACCCTAACCCAATCGCGAAGAATAGCTTTTCGCGTCTTGGGTTCTCGCTTTTGCCGTCTCGCGCGCGCCATAGAATCTGGCGCGCGTAGGAGACCAGTAACGCGACGACAGCGCATAGGCATGCGAGCCAGTTCCAGAAGAACGCGTTGAGCTGATAGTAGAATAATTCCGCGTTAAGTTCGCCGCGCGCAGGATACGCTGTTTTACTGAGAATGACGGCGCGTTTCGCTTCGTCTGATTCCACTTGCGCCGCGAGTTTTTCACGTTCCGGTTCCACGCGTTCGGCGAGCGCGCGGAGTTCGGCGGCGAATCGCTCGAGCGCTTTTGAGACGCGTTGCGCGCGATCCTGCACGTCGCGGTCGCGATACGCGCGCGCGGCGTCGAGAAACGCGCGCGCCGACTCGCGCGCGACCGCGCTGGAGTCGATCGTTTTCTCTAACGCGTCGGTAATCGAATCGAAGGGCGAACTTTTGGTCTGACCGCCGTCGAGCGTTTCGCGCCCTGTGTCTGATTTTATTGGATCGACGAACCTAGCGTACGCGGCGTCGGGCGCCCAGAGTATCGTCTGTAGCGAGAGCCAAGGCGAATCCTGCGATTCCGTCGAGCGAAAGACGCGTTCGCGCGCCGTTGGCGCGACGGCGAGCGATTTCGGCGCTTCGGTTACGAGCGCTAGGTACGCCGCTTCGAGTTGGTCGCTAATTTCCTCGAGCGCTGACACGACCTTCATTAGCTCCTGGCGATATTCAAGCGAGAACTTTTCCTGCGCGATAATTTCGTCCCGATGCGTTCGCAACGTCTTGAGCGCCGCGCCGATCGAATCGAGCGCCTTTTGGAATAGCAGATCGGTTGTGGCGAGCGGATAGCGGCGGTATAGTCCTGCAAGCAACGCGATCGACCTTGCTAATTCGAGCGTTTCACGTCCCTGCGCGTCCCCTTCGATCGCGATGCGTCTGCGCAGTAGGAACTCCTTGTCGTTGAAGGGCGACTCTTTGCGCAGCGAGCTTTTTTCACGCGCGAGCGCCGCTTCGAGTCTTTCGGACGCGAGGTCGAGCTTGCGCATAGGACTTGTCGAGCTTGCCCCTCCGGGGTGCGGCGAGGTCGAGCCGTATAGGATTTTATTGAAATAGGTTTGCGGCTGCGACGACGCGCCTTGCGTCGGCGCGAAGGTCAGCGACCTGAAGGTCGCGATTTTATCCTCGAGCTTATCGAGCGCCTTTAGCGCCTCTTGGGACGCGCGCGCGGTTTCTGTGCGGAATAGCGCGACGAGCGTCTGGTTAGAACCTGGCGCGAGCGCGTCGCAATCAGCGGGCGCAATCCTTCCTGCGCGCGCCGCGATCGCTTCTGCGTTGAGCTTTAGCGCGTTGCGAGCGACTTCGCTTTTGGGATCGTCGAGAAACGGCAGATATTCCCACATTTCCGGCTCGGCGAGCCATGAGAAGAGTAATTCGGCGGCGTTGAATTTTCTTTCGCCGTTTGGGAAAGTTGCGCGCAACCTTTTGGCAACTTCGCGTTGCTGCTCGACCGCTTGCCGCGCGACTTCGTTGTACCATTGCTCTTGCTCTTCGCGGTTCGATTTTTCGGCGTCTTGGGGCGTCGTTTGCGCGACGTCGGCGAGGAAGTCTTCTAGCGTCGGGAAATTGACCGGCTTGTCGCCTTCCAAACGTTGGAGGGTTTCCTGCGGTAGTTTAATAATCGGTTTGGCGCTACCGGTAATGTCGCGCACGACGATTTCCGCAAACGTATTGAGCGGCTGAACGCGTCCTCCGTCGAAGACGGGCAGCAATCTCCATGGCGTCCAGTCGATCTGGTCGGGCGTCGACGTCCTGGCGAAGACTTCTTCTGGCACAATCTCATCGGCGCGCGCGGTAGCGCTCGAGAATAGAGACAATAGCGTTGCAAGAAGTAAGACGGTAATCGACGTTAGAGACGCGCTGGGCTTTGGCGTCTTGCCCGTAGCTTCGGCGCCCTCTTGACTACTCGTGTTTGGCAATTCCGACGTTGACTTTTGCGATTTGCCGGTTCGGCGATAGACGAGCATAGCGGTTCCTAGTACGATAAAGAGGCACGCGAGATACTTCACGCCGCGACCTGGATCGTTATTGAACGAGATGATCGTATGGTAGAGTATTGCTCGCGGTTCAGTTTCTCCGGGTAGCAAAGCGCCTTTTGTTACGGCGTCGAACTCTGGATCGCCCGGTTTGAAAGGACCGCGATACGAGTCCTGATAAGCCCAGTAGACCTTGCCAGTTTCCGGCGTAGCAATCGAACCTGGTCGATTCATTCTAATCGCGAGGTCGTCTTTTTCGTTATTCACGATCGCTTGCTCTTGTTCGTCTTGGGATAGTCCCTTTGGCAAGATGCGAACGACGCTTTCAAAAGAGGCCGGCGTTGACGAACCTGGCTCGTAGGTTGGCGTGAATCTTTTAACGAATAGCGCGGCGCCGAGTTCGACTTGCGCGTCGGTGAGAGAAATGGTAAGCCTTCGTTTGGAGGACGCGATTCGTTTCGTGAGCGCTTGACGCTGTTCGTCGCTAACCGATTCGAGAGGAATGGCGCGTAACCAGAAGGTTTCCGAGACGTCGTCGAGAGTTGCGCGCAACTTTACTTTCCCGTAAAATTCATTGGCGAGCTCCTTTTGAAAGAGAGTCGGCATGAGTCTCGCGCCAAGTTCGTCTTGGAACGCAAGCTCTTGAACGGCGAATTGCGTTATCTGAACGCCGGCGCGCGCGCTCGGATTGAACGTTGCCGGCGTCGACGCAAACGTTTCCTTTACCGCGTCCTGCGAGTTGAGTTCGAGCGCGCCCGATTGTACGACGTTACCGCCGTCGTTGTAGCGGTAGAGTACTTTTCCGTCGCGCGTCTGCATGAGTTCAAGTTTCGCGCTGGCGAGCGACTTGCTCCAAGCGCGTCCGAATTCATTGTCGTCCCCAGAGGGTTCGGCTAACCATATAGCGCCGAAAACGCGTCCTGATTCCGGATAGCGATTACGTTCCGGCAGTTCCGACTGCAGGGTCGCTTCCTCTCGCGTTCCTTGCGGCGACTGGAGAATAATCCTTGCCGTCCAGCCTTGTAGTTCTTCGACGCCTTGAAGTAAGGTCGGGGTCGTTTCAAAGGCGACGATTTTCCATCCTTTTTCTCCCAAGGTAACGTTCTTTTCGAGTTCTTCGAGTTCGCGTATTCTCTCTTCGTTCTGTTCGTTCATTTTTTCGAGCGTCTTACAGAATTCCTCTGAGGTCGGGGTTGAGCTTTCCAATTGCGCCCAGGTTGTCGCGAGATAATTTAGCGTTCTCTTTTGCAGGAATTCTTGCGAGAGCTTTTGAATCTCTTGTTCGTTTTTCGCGTCTTCCGCTAATTTAGCGAGTTTAGAGCTCAGTTCGCGCAGTTCCTGGTTCTTAGCGACGAGCGTTTCTCGGTCGATCGTTTGTAGCGGCTTATCGTCGGGCTTGACGTTTTCTCTTTCGCGCTCTTGCCGTAGTCGTCTTTCGATTTCTTGGCTCTGCGCGCGGTAGTTGGCGATTTGCACCGTCGGATCGCCGTACCTTGCCAGGGGCGCGAGTTCTTCGATCGGCACGGCGTATCGCGCGCCGTCTAGCGCGAGCGTTAGTAGGTCTCCCGGTTCTCCGGGTTGCGGCGCGAGCATAGCAAACGCGTTGGCTTCCGCCGCAGAATCGGCGAGTATATAGACGATTCTTATTCCCGAATCGAGTACTTTGCGTTGCGATCGCCTTGACGTTGCGAGCGGATCGGCGCCGATAGCCATCGCGTCGAATGGGAATTCCAGCTCGGCGTCGAGCGCGCGTTCGTCGCCGTTTTCATCGCGTTGCGTTAGATTGAGTTTAAGATTGGGAACGGGCGCGTAATCCGCGAGCGTGGCGTACTCGAGGATTTCGAGCTTTAGTCCGTCGGCGTCGTAAATAATCGATTTTCTACCGCTATTTGCGCATTTTGCGGCGTAAAACGCGGCACGCTGACTCCATGCGGAGGCTCGTTTAGCGAGTCGATGAAAGACGTTCTTTTCCGGCTTTTGAGCGAGGATCGGTTCGGCGACGTTTGCGCGCCATAGCGTCGCGGAGGTTTGATCGCGCCAGTTAAGCGGACCTCCTGCAAAGTTCGCGCGTATCGTTTGGGGCTCGGCTTGCGGCGCGTCGAAGTCTTCAAGTTCCAGATTGAAGACGTGCGCGTCGACGTCGATCGCGGTTTCAACGGCGGTTCCTTCCGGTATGACGGCGCGCGCTTTGACGCTATATTTCGCGGTGATCCAGCATCCTAAAATGAGCGCGATCGTTCCGAGATGCGCGAAAAAGAAGGGTAGGAGTTTCGAATTGAACCTCCAGCGTTTGCGACCGTTCGCGTCTTCGCGTCGCGCGAATAGCTTTGGCAGTCTTACGAGCGCGGCGCACGATATATTGAGCGCGAGCGCGCCGATAAGCGCGTAGAACCAGCGCGACGCGTAGACCAAATATTGCGCGACTGGCGTTCCCATTTCGCGTTCTAAGAAGGTCGCCCAACCCATGGCGATCGCGAGCAGAATCATAATCGCGACGCCTAGCGCGAGCGAACCGAGAATAGAGAGTAGTCGTAGTAAGACTCGTGCAAGTTTGTGCAACGCGTTCATAAAGCGCTCCTTAGCGATCATACGACGGCGTTGACGCACGGAAATCGCCGAGTCGTTCACTGCGCGCGTCGAGGAGTGATCGAATTAGACGGCAAGAAATAGAATAACGGCGATCAAAATCATGAAGAATGCGAGCGCGCCGATTATACGGAGCGCGCGACGGAGAATTTCGCGCGGAGCTTCCGTACGCGACGCCGCGTAGCAGAACGCAAACGCGACCGCGAGCGGGAGCGCGAGCCAAATTTGAGGAAAGGACAACAGCGCGAAGAGCGGCGAGGCGGCTGGCATTGGAGACTCCTGTAACGTAGCCCGAGGACGGCGCGGAGCGGCGCGCGACCTCGGGACGCTCGTTCATATGAAGACGCTCACGCTATCGCGCGATGCGATCGAAGGGTAGGTAAGGACGCAACACGTTCGGCATGACGATCGTTCCGTCTTCTTGCTGACCCATTTCAAGCACGGCGAGAAGCGCGCGACTGATCGCGACCGCCGTGCCGTTGAGCGTGTGCAGGTAATGCGCGCCTTTTTCGCCCTTAACCTTATAACGCGCGTTCAGGCGCCGCGCCTGATAATCGGTGCAGTTCGACGTGCTCGTAACTTCACCGTAAGTATTGCGACCTGGCATCCAGGCTTCTATGTCGTACTTGCGATACGCCGGTCCGCCGAGATCGCCGGTCGCCGTGTCAACGACTTGATACGGGATTTCAAGCTCGTCGAAGATTTCACGCTCAATACCGAGAAGTTCCTCATGAAACGCTTCGCTCTGATCCGGTAGGCAGAAGACGAACATTTCGACCTTGGAGAACTGGTGCACGCGATAGAGACCGCGAGACGCGCGACCAGCCGCGCCAGCTTCTGTGCGGAAGCAGTGGCTCACGCCGCAGAATTTGAGCGGAAGGCGTTCCGAGTCGATCGTCTCGTCCGCGAGAAGACCGCCGAGCGTGATTTCAGCCGTCGCTATAAGGCTAAGCTCCGTGTTTTCGATCGTGTAGATCTGCGTCTCGTTACCCCGAGGAATATAGCCCGTGCCCTGAAGAACGCTATTCTTCGCAAGGTCAGGCGTGATCGTTGGAGTAAAGCCCTTCTTAACGAGCTTATTGATTGCGAACTGCTCGAGCGCAAGCTCTAGCAAGACCGCCTCGTTCTTCAGGAAGTAGAAGCCCGCGCCGGCGACGCGCGCGCCGCCTTCGAAGTCGATTAGGTCGTACTTTTCCGCCAATTCGACGTGGTCTAGCGGCTTAAAGCCCTCGGACCACTTCGGCAACGGCGTCTTACCGTAGCATACGACCGTATTGGCGCCGTCGTCGTCGCCAATTGGACAGTCAGGGTGCGCCATATTCGGAATGCCGCGTTGAATAGCGCTTTGCTCCGTCTCGAGCGTCTTGAGTTCCTGCTGGAGCGCGGCGATTTTATCTCGAACAACGCGTCCTTCGTCCTTTTTGGCGTCGCGTTCCTCTTGCGTCTTGCATTTTCCGATCGATTTTGCGATAACGTTCGACTCTTGATTGAGTGAATCGAGCTCGCGTTGTTTAACGCGTCGATCATTTTCTAGCTCAACGAACCGATCGACGTCGGCGACGACGTTGCGGTTCTTGCAGTTGAGTTTAACGGCGTCAACATTTTCCAAAATGAATTTTCGATCAAGCATATCGCGTAATCCCTGCGTCGTACAACAGAATCTACCCATGTCGCGCTTAACGACAGCGCGCGCCTCGACGCGCCAAGCGCCGAAACTCGCCATATTATACCGTAAATACGAGTTCTGAAAAGAGCAGTTTACTCGGGGGGCTTATGATAAAGGTAAAAGCGCGTATAATGTACGGAATCCTGTCGCGCGGTTGTGCGCGACGCGCGTTTGATTCGGCTATAGGAGTGCGTCATGAGCGAACTGTATTATATTGAACCTTGTAATCGCGCGCGCTTGTCGGAGGGTTACGCGCTCCTGACGGGCGCGGAATCGCAGCATCTTACGCGCGTTATGCGCAAGCGAGTAGGGGACGAGGCGAATTTATTCGACGGTAGCGGTCGCGAATACCGTTGCGTTATTGAGAGCGTTTCACGAGACGAAACGACGTTGCGCGTTTGCGAGACGGTCGAGGACGATCGCGAGCCCGAGGTCGCGTTGACGGCGATCATGGCGTTGCCGAAAGGCGAGCGTCAGAAGTGGGCGATCGAGAAGCTCACGGAGCTTGGCGTTCGTCGTCTGATTCCGCTTGACGCGTCGCGCGCGGACGTTAAAAGCGACGGTTCGACGCGCGAGCGTTTGGAACGCCGCGTCTTGGAGGCGACGAAGCAGTGCGGGCGCTTGCGACTCATGTCGGTTCTTCCGTCGATCTCTCCGGAGGAATTACCCGGTCTTGTCGAATCGCTTGACGCGCGTTTGTCGAGCGGCGAGGCGAGCGCCGCTAGCGACTTGCGTCGCCGAGTCGACGCCCGCTACGCGCCGTACGATCTTTTCGACGAGCTTGCGTTAGGAGACGAAGTTTTACGCGTTATAGCGCATCCGAAATCGGACGGCGACTTTGGTCAGTTGAGTTTCGTCGAATTCATGCGCGAACGCGCTTGGCGAGCGCCGCGCGCGGTCTGGATTTTGATCGGACCGGTCGGCGGTTTTACGGACGCGGAGGTCGCGACCGCCGTCGCACAGGGTTGGTCGCCCCTCGATTTTGGTCGTCAGGTCTATCGAGTCGAGACGGCTGCGATCGTCGCTTCGTCCCTGTTTTTGCATTTAACTTAATTTTATCGCGCCTAGCCAATTTTACGCGCGACGCTGTGATATGACGTATCCTGAAAAGCATGAGCCAGTCGCCGAAACCCGGACGCCGCGTTTGGCGCTCTTGGCGTTTTTTACGCTCGCGTTTTGGCGCGAGTGGTTTACGCGCCCTCGCGGAGGTTGGGAAGCGTTGCGCCTAGCGACGCCGGTGATTCTTTCTTCTTCGTGCTTTGCGCTCATGAATTTCGCCGATCGTATTTACATGACGTGGTACGATCAGCGCGGTATGTCGGCGGCGTTTCAAGCGGGCTGTTTGCTATGGGGACTGCTCACCTTGCCGATCGGAATTTCTAGCTTTACGAACACGTTTGTTTCACAGTATAACGGTTCTGGCAAGAAGTACCGTATAGGTCTTGTCGTGTGGCAGGGGGTCTTTTTTGGTCTGGCGGTCGGTCTTCTTTATCTAGCGGCGACGCCCTTTGTCGAGCGTCTTTTTATCGCGATGGGCGCGGCGCCCGATATGGCGCGCATGGAGCGCAATTACTGGTTCTTCTTTTCGCTTGGCGCGAGCGCGTGCATAGCGCACGAGCCGCTGACGTCGTATTTTTGCGGTCAGCGCGATATGAAGACGGTTATGTGGATCGGCATAGCGTCGGTCGTAATGAACGTTGTGTTGGATCCGATCTTTATTTTCGGTATTAACGGCTATTGTCGTTGGGGAATCGAGGGCGCAGCGATCGCGTCGGCGCTGTCGCTTTGGTTTAAATTCTTCCTTTATCTTGTCGTCGCGTTTCGTCGCGACCGCGTTTGGCGTTGCGGTTTGCGAGAGCGTTTCCACGTCCATTGGGGCGAAATGTCGCGACTTGTCAGGTACGGAACGATGAGCGGTCTCCAGGTCTTGGCGGACAACGGTTGCTTTACGCTCTTTGTGCTACTGATCGGCTGGTTTGGCGAAGACGCGAGCGCCGCCGCTGGGATCGCGTTTAATTTGAACGCGCTTGCTTTCATGCCGATGGTCGGGCTTGGCATAGCGACGACGTCGATGGTCGGGAACGACGTAGGCGCCGGTCGTTTTGATTTGGCGTCTCGTTCGACGGCGACGGCGTTTGCGCTTGGCGCGACGATAACAGGCTTTTTTACGCTCTCTTTTCTGATCGCGCCTAATTTCTTTTTGGATATTTACGCGTTGCGTAATCCCGAGGAATTTGAAAGGATCCGCTCGCTTGCGGTAACGTCGTTGCGATTTATCGCGCTGTATTTGCTTTTCGACGCGGCGAACGTCGTGTTTTCCTCGGCGTTGCGCGGCGCTGGGGACGCGAAGTTCATTATGCGCGTCACGTTGTCGGTCGCAAGCGTTAGTCTTTCGGTAATCTTTGGCGGCGCGTTATTTTTTGATCGCGGCGTGAATTGGTGTTGGACTTTTTTAACGGTTTATATTATCCTTAACGCGAGTATATTTGCGGCGCGATTCTTGCAGGGCGGTTGGAAATCGCAGGCATTGGTGCATTCGCGTCGCGCGCCGCAAGTCGGCGACTAGCGAATTACGCGAGCGGAGGAGCGCAGTATGAAAACGCCGGAACGAACGCGCCGAGACGGCGACCTGGAACTGAATCTTACCTCGATGATCGACGTGATCTTTCTGCTTCTCATCTTTTTCGTCTTCACGTCGGACTTTAAGGAACCAGAGAAGCGTATGCCGACGAATCTTTCGTTACCGGGCGCGATTGCGCGCGACCGCGTCGAGCCGCAGGAGCGTCGCGATTTGGACAAGGTCGTCGCGCGCGTGTTCCTTGCTCCCGGCGGTCGCGCGATCTATTCCGTGAACGGCGAACGCGTCGCTAATCTTGCGGCGCTCGAATCGACGTTGGAAGCGTTGCGCGAGCTTGATCCTAACGTTCCCGTGGTGATAGCGCCTGAGCGCGACGTTCCTTTGGAGTCGGCGCTCGACGTTTACGACGTTTCGCGCCGCGTCGGACTAGGGCGCGTTCAATTTGCCGCGTCGGCGGAAGCGTTGGCGCGTTAAGCAGTGGACGAGGTAGAGTATGACGCATAAGATTACCGTCGCGACGATCATATCGCTCGTTTTCACGAGTTTCTTTTTACCGCGCGTAGTCGTCGGTCAGCGAGTAGCGCCGCGCGCCGTTGAGGACGAGCATTTTGCGACCTGGCGTCCAGCGGAGTCGGACGCCGTCGCGCTTGACATGGAATTTGCGCGCGGACTCCTTGCGCGCGGTCTTGCGGAGCTTGCGTCGAGCGAGCTTGCGCGCTTGGAATCGCGGGTCGCAACCGAGTCGGCGGAGGTTCGCGCGCGTTTCGGCGCGCTTGCCGCGACGGCGGCGTTGGACTCGTCTTTGCTCGATTCTTCGAGCGCGCGCGCGAGCGTGGCGTCGCGTCTTGGCGAGCTGCGCGCGCTCGTTGAAGGGAGCGATTCGACCGGTTACGATTACTTTTCTAAGCTGACGGAGGTCGACTCCGCAGGTTTGGCGTACGCGTTGGCGATTTCTAGAGCGTACGCGTACCTTGGCGCGAGCGGCGCGCCGGAATTTCTCGACGTCGCGCTCAAGATAACGGAGCTTCTCGCGCGTTCGTTGCCGGCTTCTCACGCGCGTCCATTCGTCTACCGTCACGCCGCGACCTTATTGGCGACGCAAACGGAGGATCGCTATTCTCGCGCGGAGAAGTTCGCTGACGCGCTGGCGAAGCGTTCGCAACGCGCGTTGGACGAATACTATTTCTTTGCGCGACTACTCTCGATCCGCATTGCGCGCGAGCAGGGGAACGTCGAACGCTGTTCCGCTCTCATTGCCGAGACGCTCGACGCGTTAGAGCGCGCGAGCGCGCGGTTCGATTATCCGCGCGAGATCGCGGTCGCGCTCGTCGCCGAGGAGATTCGTCTACTTTTACGCGAGGGTAAGCTGGTCGACGCGTTGCGGCAGTCGACGCGCGACACGGATTTGAGGGACGCGCCGCTCCCGGAGAATACGGGACGCTATTCTCATGAATTTTACGACGTCTTCGACGATTGCGAACTTGCGCGTTTGGACGCCTATTGCGCCGCGCTCGTCGGTTCGGCGCCCGAGGAGGCGCTCGAAGGCTTTGAGTCCGCCGACGCGTTTCGCACGGCGACGCTTGCGGCGTCGCGCGCGTCGGTCGATCGCGTAACGAGTTCTTTCGCGCGCGCGCAGGCGAGTCGCGCGTTACTGTCGACGGGCGCGAAGTCTGGCGATTTATCGTCGTTGCGCGCGGCAGGCGACGAGCTGTATCGCGCCGGACAATGGCGCGCGGCGTTGGACGCGTACGACCGCGCTTCTTCTAGCGCGCGCGCTTCCGGCGCGGACGAGGACGCGTACCAGCTAGATCGCGTTGCCGCGGCGCTCGTCGATAAAATATGTCGCGAGTCGCTTTACGAATCGAGCGAATTTGACGTTCAGGACGTCGCGTACTGGCGCGCGGACGCGTCGCGACGTTTCGAGGCGCTCAGTCGCGCGCGCGTAACGGAACCTGCTGCGCCCGACTTTTATCTCTTGGCGCTCGACTATCGCGCGAACACGTCGTCTGACACGCTCGCGTCGCGCGTCGAATTCTTACGTCTCTTTCCCGATTCGCCGCGCAGCGGTAAGTTTGCGCTCGATCTAGCGCGTCGCGCGCTCGGCGCGTCGGAGTTTGAGATCGCGGAGACCGCGCTCGATCGCGCGTACCGGGACGCGACTCTTATTCCGTCGGCGGTTGAACTCGAACGAGCGCTGGCGCGGGCGCGTGTCGAGCGAGGCGGCGACCGGGTCGAGACGAGCGCGCGCGCGCTAACGCGTCTTTTCAACGGCGCGGGTCTCGGTGACGCTAGTCAGTCGTTGTCCGAGCGTCTTGCGCGCTTTGAGGCTTGCGATTACGGGGTCGCGTTCCTTGCGACGACGCTCGAATTGGCGGAGGACTCGGCATTGCTTCAGGACGCCGCCTTTCAGACCTCGGCGCTCCGCGCGCTTGAAGTTCAGAGTTCGCACGAGTCGACGCGCGCCGGTCGCGCGACGCTCGACGCGCTACGTTTGGAAGCGGCGCTCGCCTCGGGACGAGACGCGGAGGCGTCCGCGCTCTTGACGACCGCTTCGGCGAGCGAGGGCGCGGCTAGTTTGGAGTTGGTCGAACGAGCGCTGGCGTACGCTTCGCGCGCGGAGGTCGGAGACGAAACTAAACGTCGCGCGGCTGAGTTTGCGCTCGCTGCGACGGAGCGCGGTACGAGCGAGCCTAGGCGTCGTCGTCTTTTGCGCGCGGAAGCGTTGCGTCTGGTCGGCAAGCGTCAGGAGTCGCTCAATCTTTTCGCGGCGTTGCGCAAGGAGTTTCCGAACGAGGTCGGCGCCGCGCGCGGGATAGCGCGAATTCTATCGTCTGAGCATGATCGTCAGACGCTTGAGCGCGCGCTAGGCTACTGGAGCGAGGTCGCGGAACTTGTCGTTCCTGGGTCGACGGAATGGTGGGACGCGAAGGAGGAGTCTGTCAAGCTCTACGTTCGCTTGGGCGAGCTTGATCAAGCGCGGAAAATGACCGACGTCTTGTGGTTGACGCGTACGGATCCGAGCGATCCCGGTCGTAAGGGACGGTGGGAAGAGATCGTTCGTCGCGGCGCTGAAAAGCCGAGCGAACACTAATTTCAGCAGGTTAGGCGGAGCGCAAGATGGATATAATACAACGCGTCTTTATGATGTTCAATAACGTTTCATGCGTTAAAAAACTGCGTGAAATGTTCGCCGAATCTTGGGCTAATACGAAATCGGATTATTACGCGCTCACGAATCGCGCGCAAGATCGCGAGACGTTGCAGACCGGACTGGCGGAACTCGACGCGCAAGTGGCGGCTCTGCGTCGTCAACTTATCGAGACGCAGAGCGCAACCCCTCGCACGCGACGCGACAAATGGTACGCGATTCCTGCCAAGACGCGTATTGCCTACGCGCACAATCGTTGGCTAACGACGCCTAAAATTCTCGTCTTTACCGCGACGGCGGAATCGATCGGGATCATGTTCCAGCTTCTGCACGACAGCTTGCGACTGGCGCGTTTTCTCAAGAGGTACGAAGCGCGCAACTGTCGTGAAGAGGATTATGATTCGAGCGATTTTATCGTGCAGGCGCGACGTTTTGCCGGTCTACGAACGGCGCAGAACGCTTACGGTAAGGACATGCCGCTTCTGATAGAATGGAGCTTGCGCCGCGATCCACGCGGACCGCTACTGATATGGAACTATTCGCGCGACTCCGCTGAGTTCTGTCCGGAATATCGTCATAACGTCGAAGTACTGAGCTCGCGCGCGCTATTCGCCGATATGCCGGACGACGACGCGACGAAGCAGATTCTCGTCGACGCGACTCGACGCGCAATGGGCGAGCTGCTCTTCTCGAACGTCGTGCACGACGATCCCGAACTCGTTATGCAGACGCGCGAATTAACGAGCCGATATTCTAATCAGCCGGGCGATCCAGCCGACGAACGACTACCGGAAGCGTTCAGACGATGGATGAAGGAAGTCGACCCGAAGAATTGGATGCAAGAGCTCCCGCTCGATCCCGGGCGACCATATTGGGAAAGCTTATCCCCTCCCGAACCTTCGCGCGAGGAATGTCGACTCGAGCGCGAACTTAGCGCCAACGCGGAGAAGAAAGCGCGTTTGGAGAAGAGGTTGGAGCGCGTCGTCGCCGGTCCGACCCTGTTCGATCTCGTTGCCGACGCTTGGACGTCGCTTTGGCTCGGACTTGGCGTCGCGTTTGCGAACGTTGCTTTTGTCGTAGCGATCATTCTCGCCGCTTTGATGTGCGCTTATTTGCTGAGCCTTATGTTAAGGATAGTAATCGAGTTCTGTTGCGAGCTTTTCGATAATTTAGGAGGATGTTGTTGCACGGTCGTTTTCGGCTTATTGGTATTAATTATTATTTCGGCTTTTAATTCTGACGACGGAAAGAGTTAGTCTGTAATGACTGAAATGAATAGCGAGAGCAAAATGAAAAAACGGTTTCGGTCAAGGGAATGATATGTCAACGCTTCTCGAACGTCGTATTCGCTTGCGCGCTTAAAACGGACGCGGCGCAATCGACGTTGGGTTATGGTTAGGTTGAATTGTAATTATTATTGTGATCGGGCGCGTATGGAAGTTGCGCGGCGTTGAATGAACTTTTTAACACGATGGTTTGTTGCGTATAACAATATTTCCTGGATCAAGACGTTGCGAGAAATGTTCGTCGAAAGCTGTGCGAATACGACAAGAGTCAAATATGCGGCGAAGCAGTCTCGATTGGCGCGCAAGACGATTCGGCGCGACGTCGCGTCATACGAATCGCAAATAACGGAACTCCGCCAGGAGCTTTTAGAAACGCAAAATCTCAGACCAAAGACTCGACGTGAGCAATGGTTTGCGATTCCGGTCAAGACGCGTATTATCTACGCGCACAATCGTTGGCTAACGACGCCTAAAATTCTCGTCTTTACCGCGACGGCGGAATCGATCGGAATCATGTTCCAGCTTCTGCACGACAGCTTGCGACTGGCGCGCTTTCTCAAGAGGTACGAAGCGCGCAACTGTCGTGAAGAGGATTATGACTCGAGCGATTTTACCGTGCAGGCGCGACGTTTTGACGGTCTAAGAACGGCGCCGAACGCATACGGTAAGGATATGCCGCTACTGATAGAATGGAGCTTGCGCCGCGATCCACGCGGACCGTTGCTGATATGGAACTATTCGCGCGACGATACGAGTTTCTGTCCTGAATATCGTCGCAACGTCGAAGTACTGAGCTCGCGCGCGCTATTCGGCGATATGCCAGACGACGACGCGACGAAACAGATTCTAATCGACGCGACGCGACGCGCGATGGGAGACGCGCTATTCTCGGACGTGGTGAACGACGAGCCCAAGCTTATTATGCATATGCGCGAATTAACAAGGCGATATTCCAATCAACCGGGCGACCCTGCCGACGCGCGACTACCGAGCGACTTCAGAAAATGGATGAAAGAGGTCGATTCGAAGACTTGGATGCAAGAAGTCCGTCTCGATCCGGGTCGACCTTATTGGGAAGACTTACCAGAGCCGCAAAAGTCTGGTAAAGAGCTGACGCTTGAAAAACGCCTTCAAGTTTGCGAGCGTTATAGAGAGCAAGCGTTAGCTAGAATACAAACGCTTGACGCCGGCGCGACCGCTCTTGATATTGCCGCCGGTTACTGGATGAGTTTTTGGTTTGGTCTTGCGATCGTAGTTTTAAACGCGTTATTTGTCATTGGAATTTTGAGCGGCGCGTTAGCGCTAACCTCTGCTATTGGCGCGTTGATATGGTTGATTGTCGCCGGTATTGTTATGCTTGTTAAAGGCATAATTAATTTCTTTACCGAAAATGGAAAGGATTGCTGTTTATGTATTATTTCGATCTTTATCATTTATTGTTACTTAGCGAGTAAGAAATAATGCGTAACTTTATATTGTAAAGAACCTGTGGTTATCATAGAAACGACGTAATCAAAATGAACCATACGAACAGTGAAAACGTAGATATGTTTGAAACAGAAATTCCGGAGCAGTATACTCGCACCGGTTTAATCCTTGGCGGCGAGGGACTTGCGCGATTACGTAATTCATGCGTTTTAATCGCTGGCTTGGGCGCGGTCGGCAGTTACGCGTTGGAGGCGTTAGCGCGCGCAGGCGTGGGCGCGTTTCGCTTAATCGACTTCGACGTCGTTCAGCCGAGCAATATTAATCGCCAGCTTCTCGCGACGCACGCGTCGCTCGGGCGCCTTAAAACGGACGCGGCGCGCGAACGCATACTATCGATCAATCCGAGCGCGCGCGTTGAAACGCGCAACGAATTGATCAATTCGAAATCGGTCGCGTCCTTCTTTGAGGGGGACTGGTCTAGTCCGCCCGATTACGCGATCGACGCGATCGACTCGTTGGGTCCGAAAGTCGCGTATATAGCGGAAACGTTGCGGCGCGGCGTCCCGCTCATTTCGAGTATGGGCGCGGCGTTGCGAGTCGACGCGTCGCTGCCGCGCGTCGGACGCCTGACCGACGTCTCCTATTGTCCGCTCGCCGCTCAGATACGCAAGCGGTTGCGACGTCTAGGCGTTAATACCGACGACGTGCGTTGCGTCTACTCGCCGGAACCGATTCGCGAGAATCTGCGCGCCGGCGCCGAACGACTGCTACGCGTCGCGCCCGCGAAGGAATTGACCCCTGAGACGCTCGACTCGCCACCTGGGCGTCCGCGTAATACGCTCGGCAGCCTGCCGACGATCGTCGGGATCTTCGGCTTGCGGACGGCGCACGAGGTCATGATGGAGTTGAGCGGGTATCGCGCGAAATTTGGCGCGTAACGGCGCCGCGCGCCGCGTTGTCGCCGGCGTCGCGTTGTCCAAGGCGACGTTCGGGTCCCGCTCCCGTTCGTCGCTAGCGTCGATTATAGCGCCAACTGCGGAAGGCTAGGCGTGAACTGAAATCCTTGCGTATGATATTCTCTTGCGTGTTATAATTCTATTGGTAACCGTCGATCCATTTCTCTGCATAACTTCCTTGGTGAACATATATTATTGCGTTAGTTTCAAAGAAAGAATGACGTTCGATATGTTGAACGCTTGCTGGAATCTCAATTGATTCCAATTGTCGACATTCCCAAAACGCGTCTTCTTCGATTGTTACGACTGAATCTGGAATAACGTAATTCTTTAACTCGCTCTTCGTTGGGAAATGTATTAACGACGTTTTGTCTTTGTTGAATAGCGCGCCCGATTCAGACGAGAAATAGGGGTTGTCTTGATCGACTTCTATTTGAGCGCCGCATCCGACAAATGTGAGCCGCCCAATCTTTTCAAGACTAGCCGGAATGAATATTTTGTCGAGTTTGAGTTCTCCCCAAAATATCTCGTCGTCAATTTCGCGCGTCGTTTCTGGAATGCGCAACGTTTGGAGATCGTGTTCGTGGCAAAAATGGACGATACGCGTTTTGTTTTTGTCGTAAAGCGTATATGAATCCGACGTGAAATATGAATTTCCCTCAGAGACTATTATATTAGATAGAACGGGAAACGCGCGCTCGCCAATTTCCTTTACCCCTCTGGGAAGGATAAAGTCGCCGCACATCTTTGAACATTCTTCAAAGGCCCGTTCGCCGATCGATTCTAATTGTTCTGGCAAGCTAAGATTAATAAGTTTAAAACACTCGGAAAAAGCGTACGCTCCGATCTTTTTGATACTTGACGGTAAACGTGCGCGTTCTAATTCCCAACAATCTCTAAACGCTGAATCCCCGATGATCTCCAGCCCGTCTGGTAGCTCGACTGATTCTAACGAGTTCCTTTGTGTCCACACCTCGCTACAGTTCGTGAAGGCGTGCTTTCCTATTTCTTTGACGGAACTTGGCGTTGTGTACTTCTTTCTGCCATGTTTGCCAGGAAATACGCACTCTAGTTTCGTCTGATCTTTATTAAATAACGCGTTTGCATCGGCGTGGAAACATCGATTGTCAGGGTCGACCTCGATCTTTTGTATATCTTTTGAAAAAGCCAATATTCCGATTCTTCTGACGCCTCGCGGTATGAAAATTCTTTTGAGCGCATAACAATTACAGAACGCGTATTCTCCAATCGATTCGACACTGTTCGATAGTCTGACCTTGGAGAGCGAAGCGCAGCCGTTAAAGGCGTTTTCGCCAATTGTTTTGACCCCTTCGGGGATTGAAATCTCTCGTAAATTCTCGCATCCGTCAAAAGCATGATCGTCAATTCGCTCGATTCCGTAAGGGACGTCGAAGGCTCTTATTTTTTCGTTGCCCCAAAAGGCGGATTCCCCAATAATCTTGACCGAGCTGGGGATACGATGAACGTTAGGATCCGCGTCGACGGGAAAGTGCATTAACGTCGTTCCGTCTTTACTAAGGAGCGAGCCCGAAACTGATTGGAAATATCGATTATCCGGCGCGACTTCCACTGCTCGCACTCCAGCCAGCGCCTGCCAGCCTAGCGCTACCACGCTTCGTGGAACGACTATTCGCTCAAAGGATTTTTCCATATAAAACGCCCTGACTCTCAACCCTACGACGTTGCGCCCGTTGATCTCGTCCGGAATGACTAAAATTTCGTCGGCTCGCTTGTCAGCCTCGTCAAGTCCCATAATGACGACGCCCTCGTCGAGTTCTCTGAATCGAAAGCGACCGTCAGATTGCTCGTCGAACTCGTCGTCCAACTCTACGTTCAATGGTTCTCCGAAATAGTCGTACGTATTGTGTGGTAAAATCAGGTGCATTTTATTATAATCTCCCTGCTAAGGACATGACTTTGGTAACGAGCGCTTCGTCGACTAACATTACAGTACAATCGAAATTGTACCAAAATGAACTCGGGTTTACAAGCGCTCGGAAATTCCGTTCGCTTTTCTTCGAAAGAACCCGCACCGTCAATCACGCCGTCATTACCAGCGCGCGTAGTCCCGCTCGTCGGGACTGCCGTTTGATTCGGCGAGTTTTATTATTGATCATCGACAAAATAATCCATACCCCGCTAGCTCGCTTTTCTACAGAACCGCTCGGAACGTAATCGCTCAGCTAGCCCTATCAATCCGCATTGATACAGTAACCCGCGTTCCCTTTCCGCGCCGCAGGCGCTCCATTTGGAGCCCCGCCACTTTGTGGCTCGCTTTTCTACAGAAGTCGTTGATTCCCCTTATTACGCCAACATGATTTCAT
>ONJR01000203.1 GCA_900318195.1 uncultured Planctomycetota bacterium | reverse complement strand
GCAATGCCGGGATGATGGGTACGCGTCGCGGCGGCGTTGTGCATACCACATCCCGGCGCATATCGTGCAATGGTCGCATTGCGTTGTGGTTGTGCCTACCCCCCGGCGCATACCGTGCAATGACGCGCCGCGTAGTGGTTGTGCCACCCACCCCCCGACTGAAGTCGGGGGCTACGCGCCGTTGGCGCTTTTGACCTACGGTGGGAACAGCCATTTTTTCTACTGCATACCGCACCCTTGACGCATTGCGTTGTTGTTGCGCATACCCCCGGCGCATACTGTGCAATGACGCGACGCGTCGTGGTTGTGCCCACCCACCCCCCGGCTGAAGCCGGGGGCTGCGTTTGACCTTCGGTGGGAACAGCCATTTTCTCCATTGCATACCGCACCCTGACGCACCGATTGACCTTCGGTGAGGATGTGTTTGCGGACTAGTGTCGCGCTGCGGCTTCGCGTACTCAGCGCGAGATTTCACTCCTGCGGCGTTTGCGCTCCTCCTCTTCTCGCGCCTCTTACGCTTCTTAGCGCGTCTAGCGCGCGTTGCGCGCGGTCTTCCGAGTCGCGCTCTTGCGCGGCTGGCGGCGCGACGGTCGCCGGTTCGGGAACCGGCTGCTCCTGCGCGACCTCCGCTGTCGACTCGCTCGTCTGCGCGTTCGTTCCGTTTATTGCCGCGCGATTGCGCGCGCTTCGCTCCGCGCGCGCGTCGCGTAAGGTCTGCAACGCGCGCTCGCGCCGAGATTGCGTCGGCTCAGGTTCCGGTTCGGACGATTCAGACTCAGGCGTCGCCGTCGCGCTCTCTACCGCCGCTTCAAGGGCCGCCGCCGCGTCTGTCTCGCCTGGACTCGGCGCTCCCGTCGCTAGATCGACCGCCGCAAATGGATCCTCCGACGCGCCCGACGTATAGCCCGACTCCGATCGCTCCAATTCAAATAACTCGTTCGTCTTACTCCACGCGTCTTCCTGTCCAGCTCCGAGCGCTCCGTCCCCCTCCGCGCTCTTGCCGCCTATTAATACCGCGTCTGGAAAACCCTTGCCAAGGGACGTCAGATCCTTATAGAATACCTGACGCGGAGGCTCCGTCGTGCCGTCTATAACGACCTCCGCGCGCGACGTCTCGTCTGAACGCTCCAGAAATCCTATTACCTGCCCGCGATACACGTCGCCGCGCGCCGTCGTCTTATTGTAAAGACGCTTCATTAACGGTAAATCAACGATTCCCTGCGCGTAAAGCCAACTCGCATGACGATACTCGCGCGGTAACGCGCCCTTCGGATCTGGACGACGGTCAAGTATGCTCTCCAACGTCGCCGACGTTACGCCTGGTATCGCGCTCAGTACCGGTCGCGGCGCCGCGTTGATATTCACGCGACCTATGATCGTCGTCGAGGCGCTCGTCGACGCGTAGTCAAGTAATGTAAAAAGCGTCTCTATATTCCGCTGGTCGCGCGAATCGCGTATCGGAGAGTCGTAATATACGTCCCCGACCTGTACGCGCGCCCCAACGACGTCCAAAGGCGTTGTAAACGTCGTCGTCGACGCGACTGTATAGTCCAACGTCGCTTGCCGCAAATCGCCGCGAACGCCCGACCCTGGCGCCGACGTCTGACCGCGAACAGACGTCGAACCGCGCGTATAACCCGACGCGCGATCCGGACGACGAGCGCCAGACGCGGGCGCGCTGTCCGACCCCGACGTCGTCTCTATCGGTCCGTATTGGCGATAAAGTACGATAAATTTCGCTAAATCGTCGCCAACTCGCGAACTCAGCTCGCTATAAAGAAATTCAAGATTGTCGACGTTGAGCGATACCCGCGCGGCGCCCGCTGGATCAACGTCCTTCTCCGCGCTGAAGACCGTGAGCAACTCCTTCCACGGCGTCGATACCGATCGGGAAGCGACGCTCGACGATACGCCCGTAAGCGATCCGCCCAAAGGAGCGCTCGACTTACCGTCTAGCTGGTCTATATTGTACGTGAAATTCTCGTCGGTTCCGTATAATTGCGCGCGCGTTACGCCGCGCGCTAGTAAGATCTCTTCCAGAAAGACCGGCGTCGAATTGCGAGGGGAATACGGTAACTTCTTGTCCGCGTAATATCGCGCTTCAGCGCCGCTCTGGCGCGCGGTCTCGTCAGCGTCGATCCAGTCGAGGATCGAATCCGCCGCGATCTGCGTCATGCCCGGCAACTTCATTAGCGCCGCGCGACCTGAGCCCGGCGTCTCGCGATCCCATTCCAGCGCCGCTTGTAAGTTCAGACGCGTCGACTCGTCGACAAGTCCGTAACGCACGCCCTCGATCTCGTTATTAACGAGCGTCGGCGAAAGCACTGTAAATCGCGACGTGTCCGCGCCGCCTTCCTCCAACGTTAGCAACGGCGCGGCGCAGAAATACTTCGGATTGTCGTATAGTCCCCCGAATTTCTCACGCTCCTCCTGACTAGAATCTAACGCGCCTATTAGAAAGACGACCGCCGAACGATCAACCCCTTTAACCAACGACTCGCGACCTCGAGTCGTCGTCGCCTCGTTTTCAGTCTTCATGAGCGTTAGCAACGCGGCGCCGCTTAACGTTAGCGCCGTGAGAACCAACGTTACGATTAACAACATAACGCCGCGCCGACCCGATCGGTATACGCTGTGTTTCGCCATAAGAGTCTCCCCCTCGCGACGACGCGCTCGTTAGTCGAGGTACGCGTGCCGCAACGCCGCAAGTTTGTGTAACGTCGGTTTCGGCGCAAGATCAGAATTGAATAGTCCCGAAGACGGCGAGGTCTCGCGCGCAATCTCCTCGTCCGGCGCCTCTTCCGGTAATTCCACGGACGCCGAGATGATCGAACTCGATTCCAAGTCGGCGTCGTACTGCGCGCTATTGGCATACGGAGTCGCGACCGCGTTCGTCTCGTCGCCCTCCGTCTCCGGTTCGACCTCGATCTCTTCTTCCGGCTCGCGGGCGTTCACGATATTCTCGTACGCGCGCGTGAACGCGTCATAGTCGAGCGGCTCGCCGTCGACCAAGCGCGTCCATGTAATTTCGCGCACGCATCTGCGCACGAGCGCGTTCGAGATGAACATTCTCGCGCTCTCCTGCTGGATCTTGTCGTTCCAACACGCCGCTTCAATCGGTCGCCCTCGCAACTCGTCGAAGTTGAGATCCGGCTCCTCGGGATTGACGGGTCTGCGCGCAAGTTCGCGCGCGTTCTTCGAATTAAACGGCGACGCGCTAGGACATGAAACGCCCATTGCGAGCGGCGCGCCAACGACCGCCCAGCGATCAAAGAAGAAATGCAACTCCATTGGATCGCGCGGCATTGTCGCGAGCGGCGCGAGCCCGAAATTCGTTTCAAGATAGAACCCGTCGAATACGCGACGGCGAAAGAGCCGCTGCGCGAGCTCGACCGCTGGAATGCGCGGAGGATCGACGTGCCGCGCGACGTCCCCGAACGGATGCTCAAATGCCAGCATAGTCTGCGCGCGCGGATTTTCACGCTTAATGAGCGAAGCAGCTTGCGCCGCTAGATTGAGTCGGAATTCAAATGGGAACGGCGCGTGATCGTATTCCACGTTCGCGGCGACGATCCATCGATCCACTCTAGCGCCTAACGCGTCGACTGCGGAAAGCACGTAGTTTAGAAAGGCCTCGGCGACCTCCTCGTGCGAATGCGCGCGTTCGTGGAAGCGAGCCGGTAGGTCGGCGTCCCAGCGAATGAGCGGTCCTACCGTCGTTGTTAGCGCGCGCGCCTCCGCGTCGCGAATGGCGTCGCGCAACTTGCTCCAGTTGTATATCTCCGGCGCAACCTCGACGTCGCGCCACGCGCAACGCGGGTGAAATCCGTGAAATAACGGCTCTAGTTTCGGCTTTCTTCTGCCTAACGTCTTGCGAGGCGCGAATACGGAATCGAACGCGCGCGTCCACGGCGCGTCTAGCTCGGTCGAGAACGCAAATTGCGTCGTCCACAACTGCGCGCGCTTGCGACGGTTCGCGAGCGCCTGACTGAGGAACCGCTCGTTCAAAATGGCGCTCGTTTCCAGCAACTTGCGAAAGAATTGCACAACCTGCGCGTCGAACCCCGACTCTGAGGGATCGGTCGTTGCTAGTTGCGCAAAGGTCGCGTTCGCGTCGCGTATTGTGCGTCGTAGATTCTCGGGCGTATTGAGCCCTGCGTATGCGCTCCATTCGTAGCGCTTGCGCTGTATTCTCGATAATTGCGCGCGGCATAGTTCTAGAAATAGCGACTTCGGGCGCTTCGAGGACGGCAACGTCTCCGTCGAAACGAAAAAGAACGCGTCCTTCCCGTTCACGCATGGCGCGTATATTCTCGCGGAGTCGCGCTTCTGACCGTTAGCGGTCGTAATTGCGAGTAGATTGTGTTCGGAGTCGTATCCTGCTTCGATAACGCGCACGGTCGACGCGCAGGGCAGCCTATCGCGAGTCGTAGCGAATATCCTTCGCGCGAGCGGGGTCGGTATCTCCTTTTTAGGGTAGCTGAAATAAAATTCGCTCATTTCGTTTGTCTTGTGTTCTACGCCTCCGAATCACTAGCGCGGCGTTAGCCGACGTCGCAACGCGCGACTCCTTTAATATACCCTGTTAGGTAGAAAAAATCAACGTACTAGCGCGAAATTTGCTGAAAAGTTCTTTTTCTGAGTTGCTTCTAGCGTGAAACGAGCGAATTTTGGTAAGAAAGATTGAGAAAAAACAAAAAAAGCCACAGTTGTGTCTAGTAACGATTACTGTATTTCGTTATAATGTTGGCGTCAGTGCACATAATCCGCGCTCGTCGCCGCGCTAGTAGCGTCGACGTTATTCGCGCGCTCGGCGCGCTTAGCGCGTTCCTGCGCGCGTAGCGCTGTAATTTCCAGATTAGGAGTATAAACTAGATATGAGTACGCAAACAAGTAGACGTGATTTTCTCAAGGCCTCGACGGTCGCAGGCGTTGGTTTCATGGTAGGCGCCGGCAACAGCGTTAAGCCGGCTCGCGCTTCCGCGCTGGAAGGTCTTGCGATCGCCGGTATCGGCGTTGGCGGCAAGGGCTCGAGCGACATCGACCAGGCGGCGCTGTACGGCAAGGTCGTCGCGATTTGCGATACCGATCGCAATACGCTGGCCGGCAAGGCGAAGAACTTTAACCTCGATGCTTCGAAGTGCTATACGGACTACCGTAAGCTGTTCGACGAAATGATGGACAAGATCGACGCGGTTACGGTTAGCACGCCGGACCATATGCACACGATCATTACGGCGACGGCGATCAAGGCTGGCAAGCACGCGTACACGCAGAAGCCGCTCACGCGTACGATCGGCGAAGCG
>ONJR01000213.1 GCA_900318195.1 uncultured Planctomycetota bacterium | reverse complement strand
GAGTATCTTTGGCGTTATGCTAGGGGTCGCCATTATGACGATCGTGAACGCCGTTATGCTCGGTTTCAGTCGCGAGATGGAGAATCGAATACACGGCGCGCTCTCCGACGTTACGATTAGTTCGAGGTCAAGTCTGCGAGGATTCGACGACGTCGAGGCAAGAATGAAAGACGTCGAAACGATCGCTGGCGACATGATCGAGGCTATGACCCCGACCGTTACCACCGTAGGGCTACTGAGCTACGAATTTGGCGGCGGCGAAGTCATAACGCGTCAAGTGCAAATCGTTGGAATCGACGCCGTTACCAATGAAAAGGTAACCGCAATATCGCAATATTTGCAACACCCTGAGAATCGTAAGCATTTGTCTTTCGACCTTCATGAAGACGGGTACGACGTACAGAATCCACTTTTCGGCGGCGACTCGCCGGTGCGCGTGCGACTCGCCGACGCCGGATGGAAGAAGCGGCGCGCCGACGCCGAATACGAACGTTACCGGCGCCAAGAGGACGAACGCAGACGCAAAGAATACGAGCAGTCCCGTAAGCCCGATTCCGCGCCGGAGACCCCGAATGTCGTCGATTACAGCGTCGACGCGCATGAGCTAGACGAAGAGGACGAACAAAGCGATCCGTACGACGCCGCGCTCAGTATGATTCCGGACGCGCCGAACTACGACGTCGCGGAAGAACCCGATGCGACGGCGCCGGGAACGCCAACCGCTCCGATCGCCGACGCGAGTCTCGATCAGTTCGACGACGAGAGTCGCGGACCGAGCGTCTTGCGCGGCAGTCCCTTCGACGCGTACTCGCGTTTCCAGACAGAAATCGATAAGGCGACGACTCAAGAGACGGGCGCGATCATCGGGGTCGGGCTTGTCAGCGGCGTTCGTCGCCGATACAAGAATCCTGACACGGGCTTGGAGGAGATCCGCGAGAATCTCGCGACAATTCCTGGCGCGGACGTAACGCTTTCTTTCCTTGCCGCGAGTACGGAAAACGCGTTGCCCTCGATCGTCTATGACCGTTTTACGATCGTCGACTTCTATGAGTGCCACATGGCGGAATACGACGATACGTTCGTATTCGTTCCGATCGATAAACTTCAGTATTTGCGCAGAATGATTGCGTCTGACGGCACGAGAATGGCGACTCAAATCCTGATCAAGGCGAAGCCGGGCGTTAAAATCGAGGATCTACGCGACCGTTTACGCGACAGCGAGTCGTTCCCCGAGAGCGTTTTTGTCGTCGAGACTTGGAAAGACCAGCAGGCGACGACGCTCGCCGCCGTCGCGACCGAATTGTCGCTTCTCAACGTCGTACTCTTCCTATCGATGGGCGGCGCCGGGTTCTGTATTCTCGCCATCTTCTATATGATCGTAGTCGATAAGACGCGCGACGTCGGTATTCTGAAGTCGCTCGGCGCGAGCGGCGCCGGCATTATGCAGATTTTCCTGTGCTACGCGCTCGCCTTAGGACTCATTGGCGCGCTACTAGGAATGCTCGTCGCATTCTGGTTCGTCGCGCATATTCAAGAGATCGCCGATTTCCTGTCGAGAATGATGGGACGCGAAGTCTTCGATCCCGCAGTATATATGTTTACGAAAGTGCCCGCAATTATCGATCCGACGACCGTCTTCTGGATCGACGTCGGCGCGATCGCGGTCGCCGTGGTCGCGAGCGTTTTCCCCGCTTTGCGCGCCGCGCGGCTCAAGCCGGTCGACGCGTTGCGCGTATAGTTTCGCATATTCACAGATTCAGCCAACCGAACGGAGATCGCGCAATGGCGCAACATCCAGAAGAACCCCTAACCACGGACGCGCAAATCCTCGCGCGCCTACGTCGCGCGCCGCAAGAGTCGGAGTCGACGACGGAGCCTAGCGCGACGACGTTGAACGACGGCGCGCGCGCGGAAGCGCTCAAACGCCTGGTCGATTCGCAAGCGGCGCCGAAAGCGCCAATGAGCTCGTTTAATAAGACGTTGCGCGATTTGCGTGCGGAAATGGTCGAGACGGCGTACGCCGCGCAAGAGACTGCAAACGACGTCGATCGCGATCTCATGGACGCGCGCGTAGCCGCGCAAACTCGCGAATCGGACGCGACGAACGCGACGATCGAACGAGTCGAGCCCGACGCCAGTCCGACGCTTAACGCGCGCCTCGAGACTCGCGCTCCAGCGAGCGCGGAAACGACCGATCGCGAACCTCGAGCGCGCCGCGAGGACGCGCAGGACGCGGACGCGACGGTCAATAATATTATGGTGGTCTCGCAATTGCGCAAGGGCTACGTTAAGGGTAAGAAGTTGATACCGGTCTTACGAGGGGTCGACCTTACGGTGCGTCAAGGCGAGTTTCTCGCGGTAGTTGGTCAAAGCGGCTCCGGCAAGAGCACGCTCTTGCACCTTATGGGCACGTTGGACACGCCCGACTCAGGCACAATCTACTTCGACGGTCAACGAATCGACAATCTTCCGATCAGTCAACGGGACGTTTTACGGAATCATTTTATCGGTATGATCTTCCAATTCTACCACCTTTTACCAGAGCTTACAACGCTTGAAAACGTTCTTGCTCCGCTCATGGTGCGCCATTCCGTCTTGACCTATTTTCGCGAGCGTGAGAAGTACAGTCGTCGCGCGAAGGAGTTGCTTGATCTGGTCGGTCTTTCGCACCGTCTGAAGCACAAGCCAAACGAGCTTTCTGGCGGCGAGATGCAACGCGCGTCGATCGCTCGCGCGTTAATGACGAATCCGCGCGTACTGCTTGCGGACGAGCCGACGGGCAATTTGGACTCCAAGGCTTCGACCGGCGTTCTCGAGTTATTGCGCACGCTTAATCGCGAGCAAGGACTGACGATCGTTATGGTAACGCATGATATGAGTCAAGCGCGCGACGCGGATCGCGCGATTCGGTTGGTCGACGGCGCGGTCTATCATGAGGAGCCGTAATCGATCGCGTTTTGCGGCAATATACCCGCGCGTCGCGTCGAATTTTCCCGATATTAGTCGCGCGCGCGATTTTTTTTTGCTTTTTCTTTGCCGGTAGCGGGGCTCGAATCTTGAAAAAAAGCCGCTATGCAATTACAATACGATAAGCGCGTTCGATTCTCGAGAGTCGTCGCGCGTATCCGAGCGACGCGTTCGCAAGTTTCGCGCTCGTCGCCGCCGGGTTAAGTAAGTTAAGATTGAAAGGCTAAACAATGGCGTCGATTAAGATTTATATGAACGGTAAGTTGGTCGATCAGCAAGACGCGAAAGTGAGCGTCTTTGATCATGGTTTCCTCTATGGCGACGGGGTTTTCGAGGGTATTCGCGTGTACAACGGTAAGATTTTCCGCGAGCGCGAACACATTGACCGTCTGTGGGACTCCTGCAAGTCGGTCGATATCAAGATGCCGATATCGAAGGAGGAAGTCGCGTCGGCGATCTACCAGACGGTCGAGGCGAACGGCTTTACCGACGCGTATATTCGTTTGATCGTCACGCGCGGCGAGGGCACGCTTGGACTCGACGCGCACCTATGCCACGATCCACAAGTCATCGTAATCGCTCAGGCGCTCTCGCTCTATTCCGCCGACTTCTACGAGAAGGGCATTAAGATCGTGACGGCGAGCACGATTCGCAATCCCTCCGACTCGCTCAGTCCGCGCGTCAAGTCGCTCAACTATCTCAACAACATTATGGCGAAGATTGAAGCGTACTACGCAGGTTGCGAAGAGGCGCTGATGCTCAACCATAAGGGCGACGTCTGCGAATGCACGGGCGACAATATTTTCATCGTTAAGAAGGGTAAACTCATGACCCCTCCGATCGACGCGTGCATTCTGGAAGGCGTAACGCGCAACGTCGTGATAGAGATCTGCAAAGAACTCGGTTATGAATGCCAAGAGTCGGCGTTTACGCGCCATGACGTGTATACGGCCGACGAATGCTTCCTTACGGGCAGCGCAGCGGAACTCATACCGGTCGTTGCGGTCGACGGTCGTGAAATCGGGGACGGCAAGCCAGGCAAGGTAACGAAGACGATTCTTTCGGCGTTTGGCGATTTCGTTAAGAAGGACGCGGAGCGCTAACGAGCGTGTCGCAGTTGAGAGTCTAACGACGTATGAAAGATCAGATTCAGAAGTCGAAGATCGTTCTTATCGGGTATCGCGCGACCGGCAAGACGACGATTGCTTCGGAGCTCGCTTCGCGTTGGGGCTTCGATTGGGTCGACGTCGACGTAGCGATCGAAGAGCGCGCTTGCAAGAGTATAGCGCGTATCTTTCGCGAGGACGGCGAGCGCGCGTTTCGCGAACTTGAAGCGGAGCTCGTCGCGGAGTTTCTCACCGCGCCTGGTCCGCTCGTCGTCGCGCCGGGCGGCGGCGCGCCGTTGCGTGAGGATACGCGTCGCATTATGCGCGAGCGCGGCGTAGTCGTGTGGCTCACGGCGTCGGTTGATACGATAGCGCGCCGTATGTCGGGAGACGCGTCGACGTCGAGTCGTCGTCCTTCGCTTACAGGCGCGACCTCTCCCATTGCGGAGATATCGACGGCGCTCGCTTCTCGCGAACCGATCTATCGTTCAGTGGCGGACGTAACAGTCGACACGGACGGTAAGACGGTCGACGAGATCGTAGAAGAAATTTTGGATCAGGCGCCCGGTTTTTTTTTTAATAGGTCGTCGTAACGCGTTTGCGTGTGGCGACGCATGAGGTATTATGTCGACGCCCCCTTTTCTATCGCGATATTTTATTCAATGGCTAGCGTCGCGCACAATGGAGCGCGCGCAGAGCGTCGTTTCGCAGGAGCTTCAGTCGCGTTTGGAATCAGGCGAACTTGGCGACTATCAGGGCGTTCTCTTTCGCAACGTCGGTCAAGGTCCTAGCGAGCCGCGTCGCATAACGGCGCAGGGCGTCGAGTTTGGCGTCGTCGCGTCTGAGAAGCGCGAGCTAGTGGGCGTGCTTGACGCGCTCGAGGGCATGAAGTCGAGCGTTGGCAACGGATTGAAATTCTACAGCGGCGCGCTTAACGGTTGTAGCGTGGTCGCGGTGGAAACTGGTCTCGGGGTCGAACGTTCGCGTAGCGGGGTCGAGGCGCTGTTGCAGGCGTTTCGTCCGTTGCGTGTCGTTAGCGTCGGGTTTGCGCGTTCGCGCGCGGATTCCGTTGCGAGCGGCGCGCTCTTTGCGCCCAGTCGGCTCGTTGACGGCGACTCTGGCGCGGAACTTAATCTTTCGGAGCTTGTATGCGTTGCGGATTCGGACGCTTCGTCGCGTTCGGAGTCGGTCGCTTTAGATTTTCTCGGCAATTTCGCAAGCGGCGCGCTACTTTCGTTCGCCGAGCGTTTCGATTCGTCGAGCGAGTTTGCGCGGGACGTAGCGGCGTACGATCATAGCGCGTATACGGTCGCGCGCGCGTGCCATGAGGTGGGCGCGCCGTGTTTGATTTTGCGCGTAATCTTCGACGCGGCGAGCGCCGCGCGCAGCGTTGAGGCGTCGCGCGTCATTCGTTCGCAAGGCAGCGTCGCGCGTTCGTTGGGCGCGCTTTTCGGCGCGACGCTCAAGAAGCCGTCTGCGGCGCTTGACGTAGCGCGCGTCAAAGCTGAAGAGATCGAGAGCGCGGATAAGTTGGCGCGCGCGTTAAAGCGCATCGCGTCGTTAATTCATAGCGCGGAGAACGCGTCGGCTCCCGGCGCGGAAGTTCGCGCGTCGGACTCCTAGCGGAGGTTGTGCGCGAGAAGCGGAGAGACACACGTGAAGAATCCATTTGCCAGCCTGTACCGTCGCGTTCGCCGACTCTGGTCGCGTAAGAAGTCCGACCAAGACGATCAATCGATGAAGACGGTTCTTTTTCAAGACGGGGTCGCGCTCATTGCGGTCGGCGGTCTTTTGGTCTTTAGCGCGGCGGCGCGCGGCGTTAATCTCTTACTGGCGCTCGGCGCGATGTTCGTTGGTTTTCTATGGGTCGATTATCGGGTTGGCGAGCGTACGCTGCGTAATTTAAAAGCGCGTCGTAAGTTGCCGGAATCGATTTATGTCGACGAGCCGTTTTACGTAGAGATTGAAGTTGACGCGACGGAGCGCCGTTCTTCGGCGTGGTCGATCGTTGTCGAAGACCAGTGGTCGCCAGAAGATACGGCGTTCGACGCTCCCGAAGCGCTCAAGGAGACGCGCGCGGACGCGGAGTTCGCCGCGCCGGTAGTTGCTAAGCGTAAGCGTTGGAGGTCGCGCAAGACGAAACAATCTGGAGCGCCGCATCTTTCAGAAGAGGAAGCGTCCGCGCGCGTCGACGCGCGCCAGTTTGGGGACGCGACGGCGGCGCCGGTCGTCTATTTTCCAGCGGTCAAACGCGGAACGAAGATTAAGGAGTATTACGTCGGCGTTATGACAAGGCGCGGACGACGTAAGCTGAAGTCTCTCACGCTTTCGACGCGGTTTCCCTGCGGATTCTTCCGTTCGAGCGAAGTCGTCGAGACGCCGGCGGAAGCGATCGTGTTTCCGAAGATGGGCGTTCTTACGCGAGAATGGCGTTCGTTTGTCGGCGCCGCGTTTCAGGAATCGAGCATAGCGACCAGTCGCACGTCGCGCGCGCCGGACGAGACAGTTGCGATTCGCGATTGGCGCGTCGGAGATTCCAAGCGAACAATCGCATGGCGCGCGTCCGCGAAGCGCGAAAGACTGCAAACGCGCGAGTTCGCGCGCCGTCAGACGCGCTCGTTCGTCGTTATCCTCGATCTGTTCGCGCAACGTCCGGAAGACTACCTCGCGAGCGACGCGTGGCTACGATTAGAAGCGGTCGTCTCGTTCGTTGCGACGCTCGCCAATCGCTGGTCGGGCTCAGACGCGAGAATGGAGGTTGCGGTCAACGCGCGCGAGGATGGGCTCGAATATGATCAGAGTAAACGAGAGTGGAATGAAATCACCGCCGGCGCTTCTATAAGGCGCTTGATGACGCGACTTGCGCTCGCGTTGCCGACTGATCAAGACAACTTGCGCGACTACCTTGACGACGCCGCGACGCGAAACGAACGCAACGCGCAGATCGTCGTCGTATCGCTGCAGCCTTTCGCAAACGAACGACTCGTCGATCCGAAGTCAGGTCTTGACCTAGCCGCTAGACTAGGCGACGCCGCTACTTTCATCGACGCGTCGCCAGATTCGCTGGGACGCTACTTCCAATTTGAACCCGAGGACGTCGCGCGCTAAAATCACGCAAACGCGCGGCGTCGCGCATCGCGGCGCTACGATATGACGAGTTACACGCTTTCGCTCTTTGAAGAGTATATGTTCCTCGACGACACGTCGTCCTATCCCATGGAACCGACGACGACGTTGATCTTTAAGGGACTCCTTGAACCTAACGCGTGTCGCGACGCGTTCGATCAGACCGTTGATCGACACTTTCTATTGCGCGCTACCGTATCGCGGCGCGGTCGTAAACTGCGCTGGCAAGAGTCTGCGGCGCGTCCGGAGCTGATTACGCTTGACTCAGACGCCAACGCCGAGGCGCTCGACGCAACTGGCGCGCCTATCTTTGCGAAGCTCGATATTACCGTCGAGCCCGGGCTACGCGTCTACTGCCTCTATAACGCGCGCGAAAACTGGACGCGACTCTATTTCCATTTCCACCATTCCGTAGCGGACGGGCTTGGCATGAGTCTTGTCATGTCGGATTGGCTCCTTTTCTACGGTCGTTTAGTGGGCGCGCTTCCCTTGACCGTTCCGGGGCGCGTTTATAGCGCCGATCGCTTTGCCCAGCGGGGCGCGGTCGGCTGGACGTTTGTGGAGTATCTCAAGTACTATTTCCACACGTGGCGCACGACGTTGCAACACATCGCGGTCTACCCTCGACCGCTTGTAAGCGAGCGCGCGCGTCGCACGTCTGAAGCGGCGCGTTCCGGTTCTTTGACGCGTAGCTTTACTCTCACGCGCGCAGAGACGTCGGCGTGCGTGCGGCGTGCGAAGGCGGTCGGCGCAACGGTAAACGACGTTCTGCTAACGGATTTTCTGCGCGCAAACGAACGTTGGCTAACCGAAGTTCGGCGCGACGCGCGCGGCGGTAAGTTGCGCGTAATGATCCCGATTAATATGCGAACGCCTGAGACCGCGACCCTGCCGTGTTGCGACGTCGTGTCGACCGTCTTTCTTGACCGTCGTCGTCGCGCGTTGCGTCGTTCGCGCGCCGAGGTCCTGACTGGCGTCGCGCGCGAAATGAACTGGGTTAAGAAGCGCGAACAGAAGCGCGTCTTTCTGCTCATTTTGCGCGTCCTGCAATATTTCCCTGGCGCGTTGCGCTTCTTCTTGCGCGCGCCGACTTGCCGCGCGTCGACCGTCTTCTCGAATCTCGGACGACTCCTCGACGACTTTGACGCGCCGCGCGACGAACGCGGTAAAATCGTTTTGCGCGACGTTACGCTCGAAGGAATCTCAGGTCAGTCTCCCATTAGACGCAAGACGACGACCGCGTGCGTTACCAATACGTACGCAGGCGAAATGAACTTTACGCTATGCTACGACTCCGGGCTAATAACGGACGCTGAGGCGCAGGAATTCATACGCATCTTTAGGGAAGAGACGCTCGGTTAGTAAAACGAAAATCGCCGCTCGACGAGGAGATCGAACGGCGATCGATTATAGCGGGCGCTTGCGTGGGCGCCGGTTATTCGACAAAGAAGGTTCGCGTTGTCGTCGCGGTCTCTTCGCCGAGCGTCGCGACGATTTCAACGATATTTTCGCCCGATTGCAGATCGAGCTGCTTCTTAAAGAACCCGTCTTCGTCGACTTCAACCTTTTCCCCGAGCACGGTAACTTCCGCGCCAGGAACCGTAACGCCGTACAGCTCGTGCAGCACAGGACCTTGCGGCGCGAAACTTCGGTCTTCCGGGTACGTCTGCACGACGAGTCGTAGCGCTCCGGTCGCGTTCGCAATTTCGGCGACCAATTCTTTGCGAGTCTCGTTAATCAGTTTGAAATCGATCGTCGTATTCCGCAGATCGGGCGCGACGCGCCGAGCGAGCTCCATGGCGCGCGCTTGCGGATCGATGAACCAGCCCTTGTCATGGTTCGTTTCCGCCTTAATCTTAGCGACGCTCGCTTCCAGCAGCTTTAAATACTCGTAATCTTCGACGCTTTCGCGTTGAATTTCCCATCGCACGGAGTCGAGCGGTCCATTTTCACCCGGGTACACGATATAAGCGTCGCCGGGCGCCCACTGCTTCTGGGGCGGTCCGAACGGATCGACGCTCCAGTAGTTGTAGCCCCAGTGCAGGAATCCGACGAGTCCTTCAGCGTAGCTCGTCCAGTGTAGCGAGCGTACGCGCGCGCCGGGTAGGTCCATGAAACGATTCGGATAGGTTGCGCCGTACGGATGGCAGCAGATGTAATACCAGAATTCTCCCTGATCTCGTCTCGAGTTGAAGTACGACTTCCAGCGATCGAAGTGCGAGAGTTTCGGAACCCAGACGTCGAGCTTTCCGTCGAAATGCGTCGATTCGATCGCGTCGATCTGCTTGAGTTCCGGCTCGATCGCGCGCGCTTTGTCCGACGCGGCGCGCCATGAATCGACGTCCGGAATATACGGCTCGTCCGCAATGTGCAGCATAGCGCGCTCGAATTCGCCGCGCTTGCGCAGTAGGTCGCAGACCGCGCTTAGACTCGGCGCGAGCCACTCGTCTATGCCGACCGTAACGTTTTCGCCCGACGTTTTATCGAAAACGACCGCGTTCGAGAAATTTACGACGTGATTAGTTCGATCAATTCCGCCGATATGTTCCAGCTCAATGCGATCGGTAACGCCGTATTTCTTGCCGAGCTCTAGCATTCTTTCGAGCCGACTGAAATCGAAGGACCATTTTCCCTCTTCGTCTCGGGTCGCGGACGTATATCCTCCCGGCGAGGGCGCCCACGAGACGAGCAACACGTTCTGACGATGCTCCGCCATGTCCTTGATGTAGTTTTCAACGACGCTCCAGAAATCTTCCGACCACATTTCGACGTTGTGGAACTGCGCAATGAAGTGTGGGAACCACCAGTTGGTTATATAAAGCGACCGCGCGTCGGAGAGTTCGAACGGAAAGACCGTTAGCTCGAGGTCAAGTTTCTTTTCCAGCGCGCCGCTGGTAAAGACGATCGAGCCGCGATAGACGTCCGGCTTTGCGCCTTTGGGAACGTACGCGGTTACCCAGACGCTTTGGGTCGCGTTTGGCTCAAGTCGCGCAAAGGCGGCGGAGTCGAGTAGTACCTCGGGTAGATCGCAGGGCGCTTTGCGCGTTATGATCGCGTCGGCGAGCGGGGTATTGTGTTCGATCGGAACGGTTCCGACGACGCGTAGTCGGATATTGTTGGCGTCGATAACGTTGCCGGTCTTGTCGCCGACGAGTTTGGTCGCTTGCATTTGCAGATTTTCGCACGTTTCGTCAACGCGCACGGCGATTTGCCCAGCTTCGTATTCGTTCGCGGCGGCGGCTAGTTCGAGCGGCGCGGACTCGGCTGTCGGCTCGGCGTCCGTAAAGACTTTTTCGCAGACGTCGACCGGCCACAGTTTGAGCTCAGTCGCGTCGCTCGGCGCGTTGTTCGCGCATACGAGCGCGGCTAGCGTTAGTAGTATTATGCGGAGCTTCATGTCGTATCCTCCAAGTTGCAGTAGGTCATCGTCGCGCTCGCACGCGCGACAACTCAATTCACTATCGATATTGTAGCGCGCGCAATTATTCGTTTCAAGCGTTATAATCCACGCGCGTTAAGATTTTCGTCGGATAACGCGGCGCGCCCCCCTCGCGTAAACTGAAGTTGCGCGTATAATGAAGGGACTGTTCGCACGACGCGCGACGCTTGCCGCCCACGTTCCGCGAAAGACGCTATTACCACGTAACTCAGTCGCGTTGAACGCGCGCTAGGAAGGATTGACTTACAATGACCGTTGAGCGATATCCGCATCTGAAAGCAGAAGACCCGGAAGTTTACGAACTCATCCAGAAACAGGCGCAAATGGAATGCTCGACGCTGAAAATGATCGCGTCGGAAAGCTACGCGTCTTTCGACGTCCTGGAAGCGTGCGGCTCAATTTTTACGAACAAGTACGCGGAAGGCTACCCTGGCGCGCGCTACTACGAGGGTAACGAGTTCGCGGATCAGTTGGAAACGCTCGCGATCGAGCGCGGCAAGGCGCTCTTCGGATGCGAGCATATGAACGTGCAGCCGTATTCCGGCTCGCCGGCGAACGCGGCGGTCTATCGCGCGTTGCTCAATACGGGCGATAAGATCATGGGCGTTCCCGTCTCTGACGGCGGACACCTCACGCACGGGTGGAAGGTTAGCTTTTCCGGTAAGGACTACGTTCAGATTCCGTATCGTCCTAATCAGGAGACGGGACGTTTGGATATGTCCGAAGTTCGCAAGATAGCTCAGGCGGAACATCCAAAGATGATCTGGGTCGGCATGAGCGCGTATCCCTTTAAATTGGACTATGCGGCGTTCGCCGAGATCGCGGAAGAAGTCGGCGCGTATCTGGTCGCGGATATTGCGCACATCAACGCGCTGATTATTGCCGGCGTTCATCCTGATCCTGTTCCGTACTGCGACGTCGTAACGAGCACGGCGCACAAGATGCTACGCGGACCGCGCGCGGGCTTTATTATGTCGAAGGTGGAAGACCGTTATCACGAGAAGTACCATTCGGGTAGCAAGTGGAACCTTGCTCAGTTGATCGATCGCGGGGTCTTTCCGACAATGCAGGGCGGACCGCACCTTCATGCGATCGCAGGTATGGCGTGCGCTTTCAAGTTTGCGCAGACGGCGGAGTTCAAGGCGTACGGCGCGCAGATCGTCAAGAACGCTCAAGCGTTGTGCGCGGAGCTGGAAGCGCTCGGACGTCCGATCGCGGGCGGCGGTACGGAGACGCACTTGTTCCTACTCGATTTCCGCAAAGACGAGTTCACTGGTAAGGACGCGTCGCAGGCGCTCGCTAAGTGCGGTATTATCGCGAACTTCAATATGGTGCCCGGAGACACGCGTTCGCCGTCGAAGACGAGCGGCGTGCGATTGGGTACGGCGGCGCTCACGAGCGCGGGCATGAAGGAAGCGGATATGAAGAAGGTCGCGGGCTGGATCGCGGAGGTCTGTCGTCATATCGTAACGAACGACGTCGACGCGGTCGCGCCGCGTATTCGCAGCGAGATAGCGGAGTTCTGTAGCGGCTTTAAGTTTCCCGGTCTAACGGAGTAAGCGCGCGCTGGGCGCAGGGGAGGCGGATAACGTGAACTCGGCGGTCGCGCGTGTCGCAACTGCCGAGTTTATTAAAATTAGGAGGGTATTATGGGAACGAATCAGGACGAATACACCCCTTCGACTCCCTTGGAAGAGGTTGAGCGCGGGGTCGAAGCGAATAACGCGGACGCGCTGTGCGAGCTTGCGTGGCGTTATCGTCATGGCGAAGGTGGGGTCAAGCGAAATGATCGTAAGGCTTTTCTTCTTTTCGAGCGCGCGTCGAAACTTGGCAGTACTGTCGGACTCAATAATCTTGCGCTGTGCTACTCGGACGGAATCGGAGTCGAGCGCGATCAGACGGCGGCGTGCCGCAGTTATCGCAAAGCGGCGGAACTTGGCGACATGAACGCGCTGAATAATTTAGGGAATTGCTATCTGAACGGTCTTGGCGTCAAGCAGAATCCTCGCGCGGCGTTTCGCACGTTCCTTAAGGCGGCGGAGCATGGTTGCGCGGCCGCACAAAATAATCTTGCCTTCTGTTATTTACGCGGCACGGGGGTTGATAAGGATCCCGTTAAAGCGACGCGCTGGTTTGAGAAGGCGGTCGAGTGTGGCTCGGCGGAAGCGATGATTAACCTATCGTGGTGCTATCAGACGGGTCAGGGCGGTAAGGTAGATTTAGAGAAGGCGCTCGAAGTCTTGGAGCGCGCCAGGGCCGACGGGCTAATGATCGCGAGTAATAATTTGGCGTATATGTACCGTCACGGCTTCGGGGTCGAGCAGAGTCACGAGCGCGCTTTCGAGTATTATCAGGAGGCGGCGCGCGTCGATTTTCCGGAATCGGTGGTCGCGCTTGCGGAATGCTACGAACATGGGTTAGGAACGCCGCAGAATCTGTATATGGCGGCGAAGACGTATGAACGCGCGGCGGCGCTGGGCGATATTCGCGGCGTAATTAAGCGTCGCGAGCTGGAGAAGAAGTTGAAAAAGCGCTTCGACCGCCCGCTTAGCGGTCAAGACGACCGCGAGAGTCCGCTTGACCTTGTCGCGTTGAGCGACGCGAAGCTGGACGCGCAACGTTTGGGACGCGAGAGCGCCGAAGGGGAAGAGCCCGAGAAGAAGGAGAACGAGTAGTTATGAAGGACGACGAATTGAAATTAACCGTAGCTGGCGATCTGGATCAGGAGTCGCGCTGGCAAGTAGCGTCGGACGCGCCAGAGAGTCGTATCTCCTGCGGCGGCAATTTGGTCGTCGACGACTTAATCGAGATCGGAGACTGTAAAGGTTGCGGCGCCGGTTTGGAAATGACGCACGAATCGGAAGACGGACGCTATCATGCGGCGGTTACCGACGCGACGGAAAAGTTATTTATTCGAATTGAATAGTACTGTAGGAAGGCGACCGACGAGTGGTCTAATGGAAAACTCCAATGAAATCCGGTATAGCCCTGAGACTCCACTGGACGAACTCATGCAAGGAGTTGAGGCGAGAGAACCTGAGGCGTTGCGCGAATTGGCGTGGCGCTATCGGGACGGCGAAGGCGGGGTCGAGCGTAATCCGCGCAAGGCGGTTCAGATCTTCGAGCGTTTGGCGAAGACGGGTATGGCGAAAGCTTTTGTTGACCTTGCCGCTTGTTATGAAGACGGCGTGGGGGTTAAACGCGATCTTGCCGTAGCGGCGCGTTACCTTCGCAAGGGGGTTGATCTGGGCGACAGTTACGCTGCAATTCAGTTGGGCGCGATGTATCTGCAGAGTAGAGGCGTTAAAAAGAGCGCGAATGCGGCGTTCCGACTCTTTTGCAAGGCGAAGAAGGCGCGCAATCCCCATTCGATATATCCTCTGGCTCATTGCTATCTCAAAGGCGAGGGTACGAAACAGGATTATGCTGAAGCGAAAAGCTATTTCGAGGCGGCGGTTCGTTTCGGGTACGATTTCGCTTATATCGATCTTGGACGAATTTATCGGGACGGACTTGGCGTTGAGCCCGATTTTACTAAAGCGCTCGAATGTTTCGAGGCGGCGATCGATAAGGAATGTTGGGAAGCGTATACCGAACTGGCTATGCTCTATGTTGACGGTCTAGGGGTCGAGAAGGATGAGTCGCGCGCTTTTGAGCTACTGCGACTCGGGAACGAACGCGGCGCGACTAGCGTTTTGTGTCCGCTTGCCGAATGTTATGATTATGGTTTCGGTTGCGAGTGCGATAAGGCGCAGGCGATCGAGTATTATCGGATGGCGGAGGCGAACGGTAGCGAGATCGCGCGCAAGAGACTGCGCGAGTTGGAAGCTGTAGCCGCAGTGGACAACGAGCTCGACGGGCTGGAAGAAATAATCGTGCGCGCGACCGACGAGTATCTCGCGAATCACTCGGGATCTATCGATTTTGCCGATATAATGGCTAATACGTCGATCCATTTAGTCGAGTCCGTGGACGACGGGGCGGATGAGTCGCAGGACGAGGTCGAGCGCGACACGGTCTAATCGCGTCGCGGCGCGCGGCATGAGAAGTCGCAGCGTCCGGAGTCAAGCGCAGGGCATTGCGGTAGCGTTTCCGGTTCCAGTCGCGCGAACTCAGCGACCATTCTCGCGACGCGTTCGGAGGCGCCGACGCAGCGAGCGCGGCGATAGGAGAGGTTGAGACGTTCGCAGGTCGCGCGCAGTTCGACGTCGAGATCGTAGACGGTCTCCATATTCTCGAAGAAGAAGCCAATAGGAACGACGATTACGCGTTTGAGCGCGGGTCGTCGTTTTTGATATTCTTGCAGAAAGCGATTGGCGTCGGGCTCGAGCCAGGGCGTATTGGGGGCGCCGCTTCGACTTTGGTATACGAGCGCGGCGTCGAGCGCTTGCTCGCGCAGGCAG
>ONJR01000204.1 GCA_900318195.1 uncultured Planctomycetota bacterium | reverse complement strand
GGGCGTCGCTACGTGCGCGGAGTTTAAAGAGTAAGGATGCGCGCAATTGGCATATCCTGCGTCCTAGCCTGTCGTCACGACTTGACCTACCGCGCCTATCTTCTATACTACGTCAACGCTGGTTTGTGGCGCGTGGCGCGGACAGGGAATGCGGGCTATTGTCGCGTCGCGGATTGGTTGGGCTAGCATTAAAATTCATTCACACGTTCCGAACGCTTCAGTAGAACAGCGAGTCGTGGTCGCCGCCCGTCGCATTGTTGGGGGTAAGGGTTGAAAACTACGGAGAGCAAGCGAAACATGGACATTGATAATCCGCAGGAACGAGAAGAGACAGTAGCGAAGATCGTCAAGGACGAGCGCGAGTATCAGGAGGCGCTGAAGGTGTATCGCAATATGGCGCGCACTAATCCCGGCTCAGTCGTAAGCGCGTTAGCGACGACTCTCTTTCGATTAGGAACGACGCACGATATTATGGAGCGTTACACCGAAGCGGAAGCGGAGTACAAGGAGGCTCTGATTCACTTTCGTAAGCTGGCGACCAAAGAGCCGACTAAATATATGGTCAATATTGCGCGAATACTCGATCAACTTGCAACATTGCACGGGCGATACAACCGCCGTCAGGAGCAGGAAGGCGAGCTACTCGAAGCGCTCGGAATCTACAGATTACTAGCCGAGGTTCGACCCGACGAATTTAACCCGTACGTCGCAATCACGCTCGAATCACTCTCGATTCTGCACGACAAAGTCGCGCGATATCTCGAAGCGCTCGAAGAACGAAAGGAAAGTCTCGAGATATATCGCGAGCTCGTGAAAACGAGACCCGAGAGCTTCCAGGAGCCCATGGGGACGGCGCATACGGGCGTGGGGCTGTTGTACGCGCGACTCAATCGTAAAGCGGACGCGATCGCTCACTTCCAAGCGGCGATCGACGTCTATCAACTCGTCAATCTAAAGCGCCCAGGTCGCTATGCGCAACAAAACGCTCAATTACGGGATTTGATCAATATGTTCCGTCGCGAGATAGCGCTCGAGACGCTCGGTCGCACCATAACCGTCTCCGCGAACCAACGCCCTAAATCGTAACGTCGCGCGGTACTCCGAACTTGCTTCGCGTCGAAGCGCCTATTGTTTTGCGCGCTAATTCTAGTATACTCTACGCGTAACCGCGCCGATAGGTAAGCGGCGCGCAATGAAGCAACGCAAATAGGGAGTATTGAAATGACGTTCCAGGAATTGGTCAAGAGTCGCTATTCATGCAAAAAGTTTTCGTCGCGTCAGGTCGAGTCTGATAAGTTGTCGGCGATTCTAGAAGCCGGTCGGGTCGCGCCGACGGCGAAGAATCTTCAGGAGCAGCGCGTGTACGTCTTGCAGTCGGCGGACGCGCTCGCGAAGTTCGACTCCGAGTGCCCGTGCCGGTACGGCGCCCCGACCGTGCTCGTGGTCGCGTACGATAAGACGAACGTCTTTACGTACCCTGGCGGTCAATATAATTCGGGGGTCGAGGACGCGACGATCGTTGCGACGCACCTTACGCTCGGCGCGGCGTCTGAAGGCGTCGACAGCTGCTGGCTGAACTTCTTCGATCCTGATAAACTTGCGAAGTCGCTCGGTCTGCCGGCGACCGAAGAGATCGTTATGGCGCTCGATCTCGGCTACGCGGCGGAAGGCGCGCAACCGCTCGCGAACCATAGTAGTCGTAAGCCGCTTGAGGAGACGGTCGCGTATCTGTAGGCGTGTTCGCCGCGCAGTCTTGCACGCGCGCTGAGACAGAAAACGCTACGCAGTGCGTGGCGTTTTCGCGCTCTGCGTCCATAGACGCCTAGCGACCCTGCTCCTCCTCCGCTATCCACAGCCGCACGAGTTCAGGCGAGACGTCGAGATAGAATGCGATTTGTGAGACGGGAACGCCCTGTGCGTTCATACGGAGCGTGGAGTCGCGCGCCTTACGTAGTTCGCCTTGATCGAGTCCTTCGTCGAATCCTTTTGTGTGTCCTTCGTCGAATCCTTGGGTATGCCCTTTCTGAAACCAGATTTTGTGTCCTTTATTAATGAGATTCTGTACGAGCGTTTGTCCGTAGCTTTCCATATTGACTTT
>ONJR01000205.1 GCA_900318195.1 uncultured Planctomycetota bacterium | reverse complement strand
GCGATTGCGACTAAGCGTTAAAAAAGAGTTTCGCTCGATAAATTACGACGTTGCAGAGTCTTCTTCATGTAACCGCCAGGATTTTCCACACATTGTGTGGAAAATCTTCTAGTAGAAATTCTGGAAGAGACTCTTACCAGTTTTAACGACGCTCTGTTATGAAATGCGGAGTTCGCAATAACAACGTCGAAAAGTTGATCCTTACCCTTAGAGACTGCCAATGGACGATTCTAACTCGCTCGTTCCGTACGAACCGTCGAACGAAATTCTAAAGGGGTTGCGCGACATAGTCGAAACGTCGCGTGAACAAGCGTATCAAGCGGTCAATCTTGCGCTACTGCGTCGAAATAGGCTGTTAGGGCGTCGTATTGAAACTGAAATTTTGAAAGGAGAGCAACGAGCAGAGTATGGGTTGGAAATCGTCAAGCGCCTGTCGAAGGAGTTAACGCGCGAGTTCGGCGCCGGGTTTACCAAAACCAACCTTTACAGCTTTTATCAGTTCTACAAGGCGTTTCCCGAGATTTTCGACCCAGCGAGTGGAACAAGTATGCCGGCGCTCTCATGGTCGCATTATCGAGCGCTCTTGCAAGTCAAAGACGAGCGCGCGCGCGCGTGGTACGCGAAGGAAGCGGTAGACCAGGCGTGGGCGGTTCGTACATTGCAAAGGAACATAGACTCGCAATACTACTATCGTCTTCTCTCCTCACAACATAAAAATCTTGTTGAAGCAGAAATGCGTAAGCTGGTAACGCCGTACCAACAAGACAAGATGGAATACTTGAAAAACCCTATTGTCGCCGAATTTCTGGGACTCGAGTCCAAGATCGACATGACGGAAACGCAACTGGAATCGGCGATACTATCCAATCTGCAGAAATTTCTCATGGAGCTTGGCAAGGGCTACGCGTTCGTAGCGCGCCAACAACACATCCATACGGAAAAGCAGGATTATTATATTGATCTTGTCTTCTACAACTTCATTCTGAAATGCTTTGTCCTGATCGACCTTAAGACTGGTAAAATAACACATCAGGACGTCGGACAGATGGATATGTATATCCGAATGTACGACGAACTCAAGCGGAGCAAAGACGACAACCCGACGCTGGGAATTGTCCTATCTTCAGAAACGGACGAGGATATTGCGCGATATTCCGTCATGCACGGGAGCGAACAACTCTTTGCCTCGAAATATAAGTTGTACCTACCTTCCGAGGACGAGCTCCGCGCTGAAATAGAGAACCAAAAGGCTATCTTTTATCTGCAACAGAAAGAAGAACGCGAGCTAGACGATATCTAGCGACGATCAAGTCGTCCCAAATTCAATCGAAACTTTTTATTACACGACGAACAGAACGGCGCGGACCAGAGTCAGAAAAGCCCCGAGAGCAACGAATCTCCCGGGGCTTTTTACTTTGTTGCCCTTAATCTTTCTTCACGCCTTGTCACACGGAAACGCGTTCGATGAGTTTCGTCAGTTCCACCGCGCTCTCGCGGCGACCAATGATAACCTCTTCCAGCGGCGTGAGCACGAGCTGACCGGCTATCTCGCCCGCCATTTTGCCAGTTTCGCCCTGGTGCAACGCGTCGACCGCAAAGCAGCCGAGCTTCGTCGCGAGAATTCGATCGCCGGGCGCTGGAACGCCGCCGCGCTGAACGTGCCCGAGAATCACCGTGCGCATCTCGTACGGCGCGCCGTTCGCGCGAAGCTCCTGCATAATAGGCGCGGCGCCGCCAAGCTCGTCCCCCTCGGCTACGACCATAATGATCGACCTCTTACCGAGCGCCTTAAAACGATTCAACTTCGCGACGATGTCGGGTATGATCGTCGGCGTCTCGCGCGTCTCGACTAGTTCGCAACCTGCGGCGAGCGCTATATGCGTCGCAAGATCGCCGCAGTACCGCCCCATGACCTCAACCAGGAACATCATATCGTGACTGCCCGCCGTGTCGCGCAACTTATCGACCGCTTCGACCCCTGTCTGAATCGCCGTCTGAAAACCGATCGTCATATCCGTGCCGAGAAGGTCGTTGTCGATCGTGCCGGGAAGACCGATTACCTGACCCTTCCAAAGCGACGCTAATTCACGTGCGCCGGAAAGCGTGCCGTTGCCGCCGATCGTGAGAAGACCGTCGAATCGATACTTCTCCAGAACTTCAAGCGCGCGACTACGTCCTTCGTCCGTCGCAAAACGCTTACTACGACTGCAGTTCAAAAACGCGCCCCCGCGATTCGTTAGACCAGAAACGTCGCGCACGTTAATCGCGCGATCTTCGCCGCCCCAAAATTCCTCGTTCAGCAGACCCTCGTAACCGTGTCGAATGCCGACCACCTGGTCCCCGTACTTCTCGCCCGCGCGCACGATCGCGCGAAGACAAGGGTTCATGCCGGGCGCGTCGCCGCCGCTACACAAAACGCCTATTTTCATAATATTCTTGACCTCGTCGCCGATGGCGTCATACTCGTCGTCGCGTCGCAACGGCGCGACGCGTAAAAAGAAAGCGTTCCCGTCGCAAGAACGAAAACGCCTTCGATACTTTCGTCATGTGCTCGTAGCAATAAGACCGCGATCTTAGGCGAGGAATTCCGCGATACGATCGTACGCGATCTCAAGCGTCTCCATACTCGCGGCAAAGGACGCGCGCGCGTATCCTTCGCACCCGAACGCGCTGCCCATGACCGTCGCGACCTTCTTCTGCTGCAAGAGTTCAAGGCACCAATCTTTACTCGTGTCGACCTGAACTCCGTTGTATTGCCGCCCCAAATGCGCGCTAATATTAATGAACGCGTAGAACGCGCCGCCCATTGCCGGCGCGGAAAGACCGGGAATATCGGCGATGCGTTGCGTTACGTAATTGCGCCGCTTCTCGAACTCTACTTTCATCGCTTCCACGCAAGACTGATCGCCGCGCAACGCCGCGAGCGCAGCGTACTGGCTAATACTGCAGGGATTCGACGTCTCTTGACTCTGCAAGCCGCCGATCTTCTTCGCGAACGGCTCGGGCGCAAGGAGCCACCCGATACGCCAGCCTGTCATCGCGTACGTCTTACTGACCCCGTTGATCACGATCGTGCGATCTTGCAGACCGTCGAGGATAGTCGGGAAGCTCGTAAAGCAGCCGCCGTAGACGAGATGGTCGTAAATTTCGTCGGCGACGACGACGAGATCTTTCTCGACAACGATCTTCGCGAGCGCCGCAAGTTCGTCGCGCGAGTAGCACGCGCCGGTCGGGTTCGACGGATTGCAGAGCAGCAGCATTTTCGTCTGAGGCGTGATCGCGGCGAGCAAGGCTTCTGGCGTTAGTTTGAAACCGTCCGCTTCGGTCGTCTGAACAATGACGGGCTTGGCGCCGGACAACTTAATGAGTTCAGCGTAACTAACCCAATACGGGGCTGGCAATACGACCTCGTCGCCTGGATTGAGCGCGCCGAAGAAGGCGTTGTGTAGCGCGTGCTTCGCGCCGTTGGAAACGACGCACTGCGTCGGCTTGTACGCTAATCCTGTGCGCGCGTTGTAATCGTCGCAAATAGCCTGCTTGAGTTCCGGTAGTCCGCTCGCGACCGTATAGCGCGTGTGTCCCGCCTTCATAGCGGCGACCGCCGCGTCGCAGATATGTTCCGGCGTATTGAAATCGGGCTCGCCGACGCTAAGATTGTAGACCGTTTCGCCTTGCGCTTTGAGCTCCTTTGCCTTAGCGGACATAGCCAACGTGGCGGAGGGTTCGACCCCTTGCACAATCTTAGAAACTTCAACGCTCATCTGTAACTCCTCGATATGCGTCTTTAAACGACCGCGTGCGCGCCGAGCTACGCCGTTCGACGCCGCGCCGGACGCCTCCGGCGCGAAATGCCATAGTATTATACACAACGCGCGAAAGGTCGCAAGTAGGAGAGCCGCGAAAACGCGCGTTTGCGCTCGCCGTCGCGCTCGTTAATCGCGGGCGCAACAAGCGCCGTCGCCGCAACATTGTCCGCCGCCGTTAGGTCGCCATCCTTCGGCGACGTGCGTCGCAACGATCGTCGAATGGAGTCCTCCGCGCGGCGTGAACGCCGCCGTCAGTTTAAGATAGCGCGGCGCCATAGCCGTAACGAGATCGTCGAGTATCTGGTTCGTGAGCCGTTCGTAAAAGACTCCCTCGTTACGATAGCCCTGGAGGTAGAATTTAAGACTCTTGAGCTCGACGCATTTCTTATCGGCGATATACTCGATCGTTATCGTTCCGTAGTCCGGCTGTCCCGTTTTAGGACATAGCGACGTGAATTCAGGGCACACGTGCGTTATGAGGTAGTCGCGATTAGGGTAAGGATTGTCGAAGAGTTCGAAGATCTCGACGGACGGTTTCTTGATTGCGTCGGACATATAGAATAACCTCGTTGTGGCTGCAGATTAATTTTTATTTTCTTCCATCTCGACGATTTCGCGGCATAGCGCGCGATAGTCGTCGGCGCCGTTGGATTTCGGGTCGTAATCGAAGATCGATTTCCCGTAGCTCGGCGCCTCGGCGAGTCGGATATTATTGCGAATATTCGTCTCGAAGACTTTAACGTTACGCCACGCTTCAGGGCGTCCTTCATTGTCGCTGAAGAACGCTTTGACGTCGTTTTTTACGTCGTTCGCGAGCGTTGTGCGACCGTCGTATAGACAGAGCACGACGCCGGAAACGTGCAGACGAGAATTGAGTCGTTTCGCGACGAGCACGATCGTTTCGAGCAACTTACTCAACCCGTGTAGCGCGAGAAAATGCGGCTGCAACGGAATGATAACCTCCTCGGCGGCGACGAGCGCGTTGAGCGTTAGCACGCCGAGCGAAGGGGGACAGTCGATGATGATGTAATCGTACCGCTCGCTGTCCTCCGCTATTTTATCGGCGAGTATCTTTTCGCGCCCTAGCACGCTCGCGAGCTCGAAATCGGCGGCGGCGAGGTCCAAGTGCGCCGGTACGAGCGCGAGATTATCGCTAAGTTGGCGGCGAACGGAAGCGAGCGACTGATCGTTGACCAGCACGTCGTAGACCGAATCGAATTCGCTCTCGAAAGTGAGACCAAGATGAAGCGACGCGTGCGACTGAGGGTCAAGGTCGATCACTTCGACCTTGCGTCCCGAGGCCGCCAACGCCGCGCTGAGATTGACCGACGTCGTCGTTTTACCGACGCCGCCCTTCTGATTCATGACTGCTATAATGCGCGCGTGCATTTCAAACGTTCCTTAATACCGCATACCTACTCGCGCCGTCCAATGAGCGCGACGATCGCGGTAATTATAACGGATACTACGAATGCGCGCAAGGGAGACTCGAAGGACAGAATGCCAGCGGACGATTGCGAAACGATTGCGCTACTGCCGCACGTAGCGTTAATTGTAATTACCGTCGCCGGAATGAACGTCGAAACACAGAACGTCGCGAAGCGCGCAGTCGTCCGGGGTTGGAGAATGATCAACCAGCGTCGTTCGAAGTATAAAACCAATCCCCGCGCGTAGCGCTCCTACTCCTAGCGCAAGGCGCTTCCGTAGGCAAAACCACGGATCCGCTGGTCTCACTTTTCTACAGAACCTCCCAGTCGGTCACAACGTAGCGCTACCGCCGTGCGGCGGCGATTGCAATAAATGCATCGCAATCACGCCGCCATTACCTGTGCGCGGCGTTTCCCCCGCCACAAAGTGGCGGGGCTCCAATGGAGCGCCTACGGCGCGGAAAAGGAATCGGATTATTGACCCGATGAGGCTTGGTTGGGAAATATGGGCGAATGGTTTCATTACTGCAATGCATGCCGGTGACGCAACGTTTCCCCCGCCACAAAGTGGCTCGCTTTTCTACAGAAGTCGTTGATTCCCCTTATTACGCCAACATGATTTCTTTAATCTCGAATAGCGCAAGAAACGTTGCGCACTGTGCCGCGATTCCG
>ONJR01000206.1 GCA_900318195.1 uncultured Planctomycetota bacterium | reverse complement strand
TCAACGTCGACGCGACCACCGTAGAGATTACCGGAGATAGCGCCGGTTACGGTAGGATTGCACGTAATGGCGTCGGTAGCGCTTGCGCCGGTATCACAGAGAAGGGAGACGGCGCCTAACGAGGGCAGAATTGTCGTGTTTGCTCGAATGGAACCGGAGAGATCGAGTTCAAAGGTTGGCTGATCCGGATCGTCGGAGACTATGGCAAGGGACGAACTTTCGGCTTGGAGCGCTTGCCATTTGAGGGTGAGTATCGTCTCTTCGTTCGGTTCAAGACTCGTTTTGTACCCGCCGACGAACTCAACGTGCGAGCCTTCGGAGAGGGTCGCCGAGGTTATCGTTAGCGTTTCGGTTCCGGTATTCTGGACGACAACGCGTTTATAGACGGTCTCGCCGTAACTGGGGGCGAGGGCGTAGCCGGAGGAGTCGGTATAATAGGAGTTGAGCTGGAGCGTATCGCTGTTGGCGAGCGGAGCTCCGGTAGAGAGATCGGTGAGCGCTATCGCTCCGTACGGCTCAGGAACCGCATTGGAAAAAAACGCGACGTTCGACGTTGAACTGACGAAGCCAATAGGAGCAACGTCGAGCATTTCGCGAGATTCGAGACTTTCGAATCGAAGCGAACGGGATTTCAGGACGTTCCGACGATTAGCGTTGAAATTTCGACTCATAATAAATCCTCCGTTGGAAACGGCGCGTTTCTCTCATCGCGCCTACCATACATCCTTGGGAAACAAATCTATTCCATCACGATTTCTTCCCTCCAACTTTTTTCAATGTACTATACGATAGCTAACATATCAAGCAAATTCGAGCCGGTAAGAGAGATTTTTTTCAAATTTCCTTCAAAATCGAATCTGACGCCGCAATTTACCAAGTGAGTCGAATGAAAAATTTTTATAAAGGTCACAATGTGGAGACGTCAAACGTTCCAGCGATCATATGCTCGCGCAAATGTCTTCTGGTAGATTTACCTGCGTCGTGATATTTAATTCACCTTAGACGGATCGTCAACTCCCACGACGTATTGTCTTACAATTCCCCGTCGTCTTGTTCTATGACGTTTGCGATCCTCTTAGCGGCGTTTCCATCGCCGTAGGGGTTCGGCGCATTCGCCATGGCGTCGTATACCTGTCGATCGTCTAGCGTTTCGCAGAACGCGCGATATATGGTTTCCTCATTAGCGCCGACGAGTTTTAGCGCGCCGACTTCGACGCCTTCCGGTCGTTCAGTCGTTTCGCGCATAACGAGAACCGGCTTATTGAGGGACGGCGCTTCCTCTTGTATTCCACCTGAATCGGTGAGTACGAGATAAGCTCGCGCGATCAGGTTGTGGCAGTCGAAGACGTCGACGGGGGGGACTAACCTTATGCGATCGCACGCGCCTAGTTCCTCTTGCGCGTACTTTCTTACGTCGGGGTTCATATGAACAGGGTACAGGGCTTTAACGTCGTTTCGCTCTTCGAGTACGCGTCGGATTGCGCGGAACATATGACGCATTGGTTCGCCTAGATTTTCACGACGGTGCGCAGTAATAAAGACGAGTCTTGACCCTTTCGCCCATTCTAGCGCCGGATGCGTAAAGTTGTCGCGCACAGTCGTTTTGAGCGCGTCGATCGCCGTATTGCCGGTAACCCATATTCTTTTAGGGTCTTTCCCTTCGCGTATGAGATTCTGTCGCGCGCGTTCGGTCGGCGCGAAATTGTAGCGCGCGATTATCGAAACCGCTTGGCGATTGAACTCCTCGGGATACGGCGCTTGGAGATTGTATGTGCGCAGACCCGCCTCAACGTGCCCAATGGGAATATTCAGATAGAAGCACGCGAGCGTCGCGGCGAAGGTCGTCGTGGTGTCGCCGTGTACGAGCACGACGTCGGGTCGCACGGCTTCTAGCGTTCCCTTGAGTTTTTCTAGTACGGCGGCGGTAACGTCGAATAGCGTCTGCCGCTCCTTCATAATATCGAGGTCGTAATCCGGCGCGACCCCGAAAGTTTGGAGCGCCTGATCGAGCATCTGACGATGCTGACCCGTAACGCATACGATCGTTTGCAACGTCTTGCGCGTTTTGAGTTCGTTTATCACCGGGCACATCTTGACCGCTTCCGGTCGCGTGCCAAAGACGAGCATGATTTTCTTCATATTATCGAGCGTATTATAATTTGTACGCGTTCGGCAATTTACAAACGTTATGGCAGTCGAGCACCACCTTGCCCCGTAGTTTCTCCATTGCGTCAATGATTTCACGGTGCTTAACCATAATCACGACCAGGTCGTTTGCCGCGAGGAATTCATCCAGATCGTGGTACTGCCGTTCGACTAGATCGCGCGTTACGTAAGGATCGTACACGTTAAGGGGTTGCGCAAGGCGACGACGTTGTAATTCAAGAAGTTGCAACGTCGGGGACTCGCGAACGTCGTCAACGTTCTCCTTATACGTTAGCCCGTAGAGACCGACGCGCGTCGTATCCGTCATGCCTTCCTTGCGCATAATCGCGCGTATGCGTTCGAGCACAAAGTCTGGCGCGGAATCGTTCGTCTCCATAGCGGCGGCGATTACCTTCGCTAGGGAAGGGTAGTCGCCGATGAGAAAGCGCGGATCGACCGAAATACAGTGTCCGCCGACCCCCGGTCCCGGCTGCAGAATATTGACCCTAGGGTGCATATTGCATATCCGAATGACTTCGTAGACGTCCATTTCTTCGTACCGGCATATTCGCGCAAGCTCGTTCGCAAACGCTATATTAACTGCGCGGAAGGTATTTTCAACCACCTTGCACATCTCCGCCGTTTGAACGTCGGTAACGACGATTTGTCCGTTGCAGAACGCGCTATACAGCGTCTTGAGCCGCTCGCCAATTTCCGGCGCGTCGCACCCAATAATGCGGTTGTTCTCGCGCAGTTCGCGCAACATAGCTCCCGGAATAATGCGTTCCGGCGCGTGCGCTAGGTAGACATCTTTGTCGGGCGTTAGTCCCCTGCGTTCGACGCATGCGCGCACGTGCTTGCGTATGGCGCCGGGCGAGAGGGTCGACTCGACGACGATAATAGCGCCCTGGGGAGCGACGTCGAGTATCTTATCGACCGCGTCGACGACATGGCTCGGATCGACTTTATTCGTGAACTTATCGTACGGGGTCGGCACGGCGACGACATAGACGTCGGCGCGTTCGTAACGTTGCGAGAAACGTATTCCTTTGTCGAGCGCTTCGCGATATAGTTCGTCGAGACCCGGTTCGTTGAACTTCGCGACGTCCGATTGCAACTGCTCGACGACCTCCTGGCTGCAGTCTGACCCCACGACCTCATGTCCGCTCGTCGCAAACGCGAGCGCGGTTGGCAGTCCAATATATCCGAGTCCAATTACGTTGATCATGCTTGATATCCCTCGTCGGTTAAGTTTCCATTTCGCCGACGACTTTCGTCCCGTACGAACGCGCGATATTATATAGCAAAGGCGCGCGTCTATCAAGAGCGTATTTGTCGCGCGCACAAAAAAACGCGTCGCAGATAAGCGGCGCGTTCAATGGAGCGTCGAGAGCGGAACGTCGGGACGATTAGAAATCGTCGGGCATCTTCTTAATATCCGCTTGAGTAAAGACCGGTCCCTCTTTGCAGACGTATACGGAACCGCAGTTGCAACGTCCGCACTTGCCGAGCCCGCACTTCATGCGGTTTTCCAGACTCGTAAAGATATCTTCGTCTTTGAGTCCGGCGTCGACGAGAATCGGTAGCGAGAGCTTAATCATGATCGGCGGACCGACGACGAGCGCGACGGTGTTCTCGCCCGTTATACCGGCGTCCTTCAGCACGGTCGGTACGAAGTCGACGCGTCCGTTCCAGGGCGTTCCCTCAGGGGGCGCGACGTCGACCGTCTTGAGCACGACGACGTTCGGCGCTTGCGCCCACTCGTCGAGCTCGTCTTTACACACAAGGTCGCCGACGGTGCGCGCGCCGTATACGATCGTGATTTTACCGTACTTCTCGCGATTCTCCAGCGCGTACTGGATCGCGCAACGAATCGGCGGCATAGCGATTCCGCCCGCGACGAAAACGAGGTTCTTGCCTTCCCAGGCGTCCATCGGGTACGAGTTTCCGAACGGACCGCGGAATCCGATCGTGTCGCCCGGCTCGACGTCCCACAAACGTTCCGTGACGCGACCCGTCTTGCGGAAACAGAACTCTATGTAGTCCTTGGAATTAGAGCAGCAGATATTGAAAGTCGATTCTCCAACCCCGAAGACGGAATAGAGTCCGAACTGACCAATATTGAATTTGAAATTAGCGTTCTTCTCCGGATCGCGGAACTTAATGCGCACGAGTTTAACGTCGGCGGTCTGCTGACGCACCTCGACGACTTCCATCGGATCCGGCTTGTAAATATTTTCCATTCTTATACCTCAAAACGTGAGCGAGCGCCGCCTAGTCGCGGCGCGCGGATCCTAATTCTCCGAACTCGACGCCGCTTGCGCGAGCGCTTCCAAACACGGACGCACGCCGAACATAACGCCGCACGAACGCGAGCACGCGCCGCAACCCGTGCAGAGATTGAAGTCAAACTTATCCGGATAAATCACGAACTTATGCATCATACGCTGACGCTGACGCTTACCCTGCGTGCCGCGCGGATTGTGTCCGGAGGCGTGCAACGTAAAGAGCGCCGTCTGGCATGAATCCCAGTTCTTAACGCGCTTGCCCTTGGAGTAAGAGCCCTCGTCGACGATATCGAAGCAGTGGCAAGTCGGACACACGAACGCGCAGGCGCCGCATCCGACGCATCGCAACGAGACCTCTTCCCATACGGGCGACGAGAAATTATTGCGAATCCAATCGGCGATCGGTTTGATTTCGAAGTCGATCTTAGGCGGTTCGCACGCGGCGCCGGTCTTATCGGACTCCGACGTTTTACCGGCGAAGAGCGCCTTGCCCTTGTCGGTTAGACAACGAACTTCAAACGAGCCGTCGCCCAGCTCGAATAGAATGGCGTCGGCGCCGGCAGTACCGTCGGGAGCGCCTCCTACGGCGGTGCAGAAGCAGTGTCCGTCGGTCTCCTTGCAGGCGAAGGAAACGACGGTCGTGTTCGCGCGCCGCTGTTGGAAGAAGCGATCTTGATAGTCCCAGGCGAATAGCGGATCGAGGATCGGTAGCGACGCGGCGTCGCACGGTCGCGCGCCGACGACGATCTGCTGACGTTCGAATTCCGGCGCGTCTGTTAGTTGCACGTCGGAGCCTTGCCGCACGAAGGAGAAGATCGTCTCGTGGCGCGGAAAGAAGAATTCCTTAATGGAATTCTGGAACCTTACGCGCGGCGTTAGCGCCGCCTTTTCGAGATCGTCGACGTGCTGGAAAAAGGCGAGCTCTCCGCGCAAGACGGGCGCGATAATATCGACGCCTTGCGCTTGCTTCTCGGCGAGCGTCTTCTTTAACTGGTCGAGTGTAATAATCTGGCTCATCGAATGAAGTCCTCCTTATCGGTCATAGCGTAAGAGCCGATAAGCGGCGCCTGGCCGAGTTCACGACCGGAGACGTAACCGAATTGCTCTTCCGCCGCGTTGGCGAGCGTTAGATTGAGTAGATCGAGTTCGATCCCAGCGGGACAAGCAGCCGCACAAGCTCCGCATCCTACGCATCGTCCTGCGAGGTGGAACGCGCGCAAAATGTTCCACGCGAAATTACCCTTGGGGGACGAGGATGAGTCAATTCGCGTCGGTCGGTTCTTATCGGCGACGCAACGATTGCAGTAGCATAGCGGGCAATTCTGTCGGCATGCGTGGCAACGAATGCACTTTGAGAACTGATCTTTCCAGTATGCGAACCGTTCAGGTTGGGACATTTCTCGCAGTTTAGCGAGCTTTGCCTGGTTTCCGACGTTCTTTGCGTTGGGCGCGTTGGTCTCGTCTAGTTCCTTCGCTTTCGCTTGATCGCCGACGAGTAGATCGACGTTCTGCGCGGCGTGCGCTAGGCAGGACAGGCACTTATCGTAGAGCTTTTCCGTCGGATTGCCAGCCGCGTCCGCTTGAACGATCCCTTCGCATACGACGCCGACGACGTATACGTTTTCGCGCGCAATTTGCGCTTCGTTGCATAGAGTAACAACAGCGCGCGCGTCGCACGGTTTAACGATAATTGCCGGCTTGCCGAGCGCTTTGACTTCCGGTCGCGTTAGGTGAACGGCGAGGTTCTGACGACAATTGGAGTTCCATACGAGTCGCTCGACGTCTTCGGGCTTGGTAACGAAGATCGCGCCTACGGCGCCGTCGACTCCTACGCGACCGTATCCGATAGCGACGTCGACCGTCTTCTCTTCGAGAAGTTTCCGAATCGCGTTTTTGATTTGATTTTCCATATTTTTAATCGTATTTCGTTATCTTCGTGTGATTCCGTTGTGAAACAGCGTCGAGTCTTACGATTCGGCGACGAGCTCTTTGTAGTCGTTATATGGTCCCATCGCGCGCGTTTTTTCGACGATTTCGGTTACGAGCTTCTGGAACTTCGCGCCTTCTGCAGCGGAAATCCATGAGAAGTTGACGCGATTGAGATCGATACCAACGGTTTCAAGGAGTTCGCGGAAGAGATCCCAACGTCGACGCGCGTGGTAGTTGCCCGCCGTGTAATGGCAGTCGCCAGGGTGGCAACCTGAAACGAGCACGGCGTCGGCGCCGATTTCAAACGCTTTTACAATGAGATTGAAGTCGACGCGTCCCGTACAGGGAAGACGCACAATACGAATATTAGCAGGGTATTCCAAACGATTGGTACCCGCGAGGTCGGCGCCCAGGTAGGTGCACCAGTTGCAAACGAAAGCGACGATCTTCGGTTCGAAGGAGTCGGTAGATTTCGTTTCAGAATTCATAACAACGTTCCTT
>ONJR01000207.1 GCA_900318195.1 uncultured Planctomycetota bacterium | reverse complement strand
GTGAGTTCGCGGAAATTCTGCTACTTCGGTTCTTCAACGCCAATTCTGAGGTCAACCGTCTTCACAGCAGTTCCCCCGTCCCCCTTTGAAGCATAGAATGGAATACTAACCCTTGTATAGAATTCAGCGTCGGGTTTGTTGAGTTCTCGAACTTGTTGTTCTATCGTTTTACTCTCGTCCCGCTCAGCGTTAATATTGCCGACAGTGAGGTCGGAAACTTCTTTAACAACTTTGCCGTTTACAATTACGGCAAGGCTTTGTCGGTAGACAATAAGATCAAGATCCTTTGTTTCGGTTACTTTACCGCCGATTCCCGACGTCATGCTCGCACGCATACTTGGCGGAATTCTGCTATCGCGAAAAACGCCAAAGTCTCGCGTCTCAACTGACTGAATCGTTGCTTCCTCTTTCTCGCCTGAATCTTTTGTCGTTGCAAGCAAAACAACGTCGGCCATTGGGTCATATTTTAATCCGAAGAGCTGTAGGCGTTTCTTAATTGCGTCTGTTACTTCATTCTCGTTTAGTAGCCCATTGAGTTCACATTTAATGGACACGGCAGCGCCGGGATATAACGCGAACAGTTCCGACAACGACTTACCTTTCGTTTGCGAAATCGTCTCGTCTTGTGGAAGCGTCAATGCGTTCAACGCTCCAAATTCGCAAGACCAAACTATGTTGTTCAAGCATATGCGGCTGTAACTACCTGACGCTAATCCATCGGTATAAAGCACAATAGGGGCGCCGGAAACAATGTCAAAACAATAATTCCCGAGAAGAAGATAATCATCCGAACTCCATGTCATATCCTTTTGTATGTCGTTGGGAATCGGGAAGGAATTAATCGCCTTGCCGCTCGTTAAATCGAAGATATTAACATGATCAAAAGCATAGAACGCTAGTTTCTTACCGCTCGGTGAAAAGGCAATTGAGGAGTGGTTCACGAATAAAGGATTGCCGTTCGAGTAATCGCGAGCCACTCTAACATAGCCTAAGGTCTCGCCAGTATCGACGTCATAAAAGCCTAATCCCAACGAGTCGGCCAAAACAAAATAAGACCGCGTGGGGTCGACGGCGAATAATTGGTTCCTACATTTAATCGAATAAATCGCTTGGCAGGTGCGAAGATCCCATAATGTCGCCTCAGTACCGCATTTCGTAATTATTCTCGCCGAATCTATCATGCTAGCGTTTTCAACATTAATATAAACATCACGTAAATTTAAGTTAGCAAATGATGAATTCGGAGGATTGTTTTGTTGTTTTTGAGGTTTGTAATATGGGCAAAAAATCGCTTGTGGGTCGCGTTCGTCGCCATCAACAAAAGCGCTAAGATCTATAATCGCCAAAAATGGATCGTCTAAAAAAGTTCCCTGCGACGCTATCTTAATATTCGCTAACGCAAGAGCGCCATCCTTAGTAACGTCGTATAGTCGATTAGAATCAAAGAAAAACCTTACTATTTCGCTCGTACCCTGCGAAACGTCGCAACGTGCAACGCACAAGTTTGAGGAGCCATTCGTAGTGAAAGAACCAAAACCGGAAGATCTGAATCCAACGTAAAAGTTCGATCCGCTTGAATAAAAAACACCATAGGAATCGCCGCGCTGTTTTGGAATAACAGTCATTTGATGATAATTGTCGGGAATAGCCGTTTCTAGCGCCTGCGGCTTAAGTTTCCATGTTCTCGGCGACGTCGCCGGGTTCAACCTCTTCGCATTCGCAAAGGAGCCGACGTAAATCTCAGCTCCATTAGTTTCAAGCGTTATCGTCTTGCCATTGATCTCAAATGGTCCGTTAGCACGCGGCTGTCTTTTTACAGGGGTTCTATTTTCCTTTGGCGCGCGCTGTTCTTCCTCCTTGTTGAGCTCCTCGCGTTCCTCACTGGTCGCTTGCGCGGCTGCGGCTTGCCATTTACTAAGATTTCCGACGTCAAGTTTAGGGACGGCGTCCTCACCATGCAATTGTTTGACATACTCTTGATCTTTGCCGCTAAGTTTCGAGATCGGCATAGAGATTAGCTTGCCGTCCTCACGACGCAATCGGACATTCGATCCGTCCATACTTATCAGAGTCGCCTTAATATGGTAAGCGCCCGTCGAATCCGTCCATTCTCGGAGCTCGTCTTGACCGTACGACGCAATTTGCGCACAGACGCCAAGCGCACAGACCAGCGCCGCAACGATTAATCGCGCCGACCTTCCAAAACTAAACGGTTTAATACGCATTCTATTTCTCCTAGCGCCCAAGGCGCGATCACTGGTTTTCTCGTATCACGTCGCCATAACGCGAACTTGACAATATCATAATCGTAAAAGACCGGTAGCCGCTTAAAAAGGAATAATAACGCCTCGATTTAATTATTTATCAACGTTAAACTCGGAAAACGCGCGCAAAGACGAACTAAGCGCTCACTTATACGCCGCGCTAACGCCTAGGAAGTTTAACTGGCTCGACGCCGACGCTCGAAATCTTTGCCGTCGTCGCCGCTTCGCGTCCGTCGGACTTCGCAACGAAAGAAGGAAGGGGCGCAAGACCGTAAAATTCTAGCTCCGGCTTATTCGACTCGCCTATCTGCTCGTCAAAACTCTTACTCTCGTCTCGCGCGCCGCGATTCGAACCAGTCGTTTTATAGAGACGTTTGGCAACGTCTTTTCCATTGACCTTTAGCGCTATCGATTGTTCATAGACCTTAAGCTCGACTGTTTTCGCGTTCACAACCCTTTCGCGAGCGAGAATCGACAGACGACTCATTCTTTCAAGTTCAACTTCCTGAACCGTTGTCTTTTCCGTTTCGCCCGTGTCGCGCGCCGTTAAAACGACGGTCGTCTCAGACTTTGGATCGTACTTTAGTCCGCTAAAAGCGAGTTGTTTTTTGACTTGCTCGATTGCGGCGTTCTCGTCAAGCAAACCGTTAAACTCGCATTTAATCGAGACGCTCATGCCAGGATAGACGTCGAAGAGATCGGGAATCTTCTTTCCCTCGACGGCGGCGAGCGCTTCGCGGTGCGGAAGTTGAAGACCCGTTAGCGTGGTATTGTCGCAAATAGTCCACACGCGACCGCCAACGTTTACGCGAACTGAAGCCTTATCAGACAACCCCAAATAGTACGCTATGGGCGCGCCGCTCGATAGCTCGTAGCAGAAGAAACCCGCTAGAATGTGAGAATCAGTCGCCCACGTCAAGCTCGTCGACCCGCCTGACGTTTCAAGGGTATGCGTGAGCTTGCCGCTTGTGAGATCAACAATGAAAACGCGTCTGAAAAGCGAAAACGCAAATTGCTCGCCGTTTGGAGAGAAGGCGCCGGAAGACAACGCGCTCGACAACGCGCCAACACCCTGGGCTGAATCGGCTGGAATCGGAACGTAGCCAAGCGCGGAACCTGTCGCGAGGTCGTAGAAGCCCATTCCGGCGCCATTCGAGAGCGCAAAATACTTACGCGTCGGGTCGACAGTCAATTCTTCACCGCGCAATCCTATCGAATATACCGCGCTACAAGTCGCCAGATTCCAAAGAGTAGCTTCACTCCGGCATTTCGTAAAGATGTGATTGGAATCGACGAAAAAAGCTACCTCGACTTCATCGAACGTATCGCGAGCAAATTGGTTCTCTTTCGGTTTGTAATAGGGGCAAAAAACAGCCGAAGGCGAAAGCGGCGAACCGGGACTAAAGCTCCCAACGTCAACGATCGCAAGGAACGCGCCTGGTCGAATCAGTGGATCGTTGCTATTGATCTTAATACTTGTCAAGGCGCGACCGCTGTCGGAGGAAACGTCGAAAAGAGTCGGCGCTTCGAATTGCAACTCGTTTTGATCGCATCTACCTTCGGCGACGTCGCAACGCGCTATGCCGCTCTTGCCGACTCCTCCAACGCCGAGGGAGTTATACCCAACGTAGAAGATAGAATCGTGTGAATAGATCAAATTGCAGGACCCAAAATACGTTTGCGAAAAGACCGCGACGTTGCGAAACTCGGTCGAAGGAACGGTCGATCGCTTTGAAGGTTTGACCTCCCACGCGCGCTCCGAGCTTGCCGTTCCTAAACGGTTACACTTGTTAAAGGAACCGACAAAGATTTTACGATCGCTACCGTCTAACTTGATCGTCTTACCCCCGATTGTAAAGGATCCCTCGCGACGTCTCGCTTTAGAGTCGTTCAAAGACGATTCGTCGACAACGCCCTCGTCGAACGGATTGCCGCCGTCAAGTCCTTTGACGTATTTCTGATCCTCGGCGCTCAGCTTGACAAGCGGCATAACGATTAGCTTGCCGTCCTCGCGACGAAGTTTTACTTTAGAACCGTCCCGCCCCTCGAACGTAGCGCTGATATGGTACGTGCCTGACGAATCAGTCCATTCGCGCGCGGACTCCTGACAATGCGCCGCGCGCAACGTCAATAGGCACGACGAGCACAGCAAAGCCGCTAGACTCAGCCGCAACGTTGTCTCCACTCCACGTGAAAAAGTATGCATACTATCCTCCCGGCGCGACCGGCGCCTTACAATATATCATAATCGGCGTCGCGTAGTCTAACCGCGACCCCATCTAATTGTAACAATGCGTTCGACTCGGCGCCATAAGATAAGATTAATAAAAGTCGTAATTGAGAGAAAAAGATTAAATTTGTTATAGCGTCCGGTTGCCGACGTCGCAACCTTGGGAAAAATCGTCGCTTTTAGCGGCTTTTTCTTTACAAGCGGCGCCTAGCTCGATATACTTCAGACCGGATTCGTTGATTCGCGATACGAATCCAGTAAGAAGACATTAATGTTGCAAATAAAGGAGACGTTATTATGACGCAACATCGTTCCTCTAGGCGGGAATTTCTCGCTCAGACAACAAGCGCGGCGCTCGGCGCTGTAGCGGCCTACGGTACGGCGGCTCGAGCTGCGTTTGCCGAAGCGCCGACAATTATACCGCGCACCGCGCTCGCTTCTCGAGAGCGCGTCGGCGCGAACGACCGCATTATAGTCGGATTCGTCGGCACAGGGATGCGCGCGCGTCAGCTCATGGAACACATTCCACGCGAGCGCGCGCAAATAGTCGCGGTCGCTGACTTCTGGCGCCAGAAGATGCAGGACTGCATTAACGAGAAGAAGGGGTCAGGGCTTATTTCAGAAGGTGAAACGTGGAGAATGTATGATTCTGACCTCGAGCTTTTCGATCATGAGAAACTCGACGCCGCATTTGTCATAACCCAGGATCACTGCCGTACGCTTGCGGCGGCGCACGCCATTCTCGCGGGACTCGACGTCTACGCAGAGAAGGCGCTCACGAGCTATATTCGCGAAGGACGTCAGCTCGTTAACATCGTGCGGAACTCGAAACAAATTCTCCAGGTCGGTTCGCAACAGCGTTCGATGCGGCTAAACGAATATGGATGTCGCATGATTCGCGAAGGTAAACTTGGGAAAGTTAAGCTGGTTCAGGCGTGCAACTACCCCTTCTGCAATAATATTCCGTCAGAATACAACGAAGAGCCTATCCCAGAGGGACTCAATTGGGATGCGTGGCAAGGTCCGACTGAGTACCGTAAATTCAATAGTATGCTCCTAGGATGGATGGGGTGGCGCGAATATGCGGGCGGTGAAATGACAAACTGGGGCGCGCATGGGGTCGATCAGATCCAGTGGGCTCTTGGCGCTGATGAAACGGGACCCGTTGCGACCTCGCCTATGCCGGACGGGGATGGGAAAGTAGCGATTAAATACGCAAACGGCGTGGAAGTTCATTTCGACCTCGAATACGGTAAGGCGCCAATGGGCGGCGCGATCTTCCGTTGCGAAGGCGGATCGCTTGAAATCAATCGGAATAACCTCAAGGCAAATCCTATCAGTATCATCGACGACGCGCCGGAACCCGATCCTCCTGAGGGTCCAACTTGGATCGCCCGACCTCATATCGAGAACTTCTTCGATTGCATGGCGACTCGCAATCGTCCGCACGCCGACGTCGAAATCGGACACCGCAGTATTTCCGTCTGTCATCTCGTTAATATCACGCGCATTTTGAACCGTCCTTTGCAATGGGATCCGGCGAAAGAGCTGTTCGTAAACGACGACGAAGCGAATTCGTACGTCGATCGTCCGCGCCGCAAGGGCTACGAGCTCCCGGAGGCGTAATAACGTCGCTTTTGTTTCATTGTACTTGTAGCTGAAGTTATGAAGAATCGTTTGATTATTGTTTTAACGTCGTTCGTTGTCCTATTATCGTCGCTCGCCCTTGCTAACGAGCCCGAGCGCGGAATTGCGTTTAGTCGTAAATGCCTCTATCGTGTCGAACTCCCGCGCGGTAAGGCGGCGTTAAGCAACCTTAGCGTCGCAGCCTGGGTCAAGCCAGAGCTGAACGACGAGTCGCTCGGTTTTATGACCGTGGGCGAACCGTCTCAGTTTTTTACCTTCTATACGTTTCGCGGCGCGACTAGAATGCTTGTCGAGAACTCTAGGACAGAACGGTCGTATGCGTTCGCACTTGGTCCGAACCCCGAACCAAACGTCTGGACGCACTACGTCGGCGTATATGACGGTCAAACGATTAAACTCTACTGCAACGGCAAACTTGTCGGGATGAAATCGGCGTCGACTAACGCTAAGGACGACTCGCTCGATGGCGTCGCGCTCATCTTGGGCGCGGCGTCGCCAAGCGGCGATCGTGCGTTCCGAGGTGAAATGACGGACCTCGCGCTTTGGTCGCGCGCGCTAACCGCAAATGAAGTCGCTACCGTCTACGAAGAGGGCGCGACACATTTACACGAAGATCGCATCGCATTTTGGAACGTTGCGTCCGTCTCGAAAGACAGACAAACTCTTACCTCGCTCACAGTAGACGGGGCGCCGCAACTCGTGGCGCAACGATTTGGCGAACGCGAACTACTTAATGAGAAAGATTCCGGCTATCGCGGACTATGGTACTACAATCAAAAGCTCAACAACGAGTACGTCTACAAGTACTCCGGCGGTCTCGGAACATATTGCGCTAACCATTATCCATTCTCTGTCTATCGTCCTGAGGTCGACAAGACTTTCTTTTGCTATGGCGGAACTGATCCGGACGAAAAAACCCTTTGGCATGAAGTTGGCGTCTTCGATCATAAGACGCGAAAAGTTTCGAGACCAACTATTATACTCGACAAAAAGACGGACGACGCGCACGACAATCCAGTAATCTCGGTCGACGAGCAAGGATACGTCTGGATATTTTCAACCTCGCACGGCGTTACGCGTCCCTCCTTTATTCATCGTAGCGTTCGCCCCTACGATATTTCAGAATTTCAACGCATCGACGCGACTAAGCTAGTCGACGGAGAACGCGTTCCTATGACAAACTTCTCCTATCTTCAAATCTGGAACGTACAAGATTATGGCTTCGTAGCGTTCTTTACAACCTATGATCGTAAGCTGGTCGCCGACGTCGCGCCTGGATCGAAAGCGCAGCGTATATTGGCGTTCATGACAAGTTCGGACGGTATTGAGTGGAGCGAATGGCGAACGCTCGCCGCTATCGAAATTGGGCATTATCAGAACGCGCGCGTATACGTCGAGCGCAATAAAACTGGAGCGAACGATAAGCCAAAAGTAAAACTAGGAACCGCGTTCAACTATCATCCCGCGACCGCAAAGGGAACGCGTGGAGTTGGACTAAATTGGCGTACGAATATTTATTATATGGAATCGGACGACTTGGGGAAAACATGGCGCAATATCACGGGCGAACCGCTCGCGACGCCGATACTTTCTTCTGATTCACAGGCGCTCGTCCGCAATTACGAAGCCGAAAATCTCAATGTGTACATAACGGACCTAAATTACGACGCGCACGGACGACCGATTATCGCATATGTTACAAGTAAGGGCTTCGAGTCTGGTCCAGAAATGGGTCCGCGCGATTTTTGCGTTGCGCGGTGGACGGGAGAGAAATGGGAATATTCGAAAGTAACCGAGGTCGATAATAACTACGAGTATGCAATGCTCTATCCTGAAGATTCGACGACCGGAACCTTGCGACTGGTTGGTTCATTTGAAGACGGTCCTCAAGAGTACAATACGGGAGGTGAAATCTCTCAGTGGATTAGTCGAGACGCTGGTAAAACGTGGTTCAAGGAATTTCAATTGACGCAAAAGAGCGCCGTCAACCAGTGCTTTCCTCGGCGCACGATCAACGCGAATCCAGAATTTTACGCAATTTGGGCAGAGGGCGACGGACGTAAGCCGTCCAGTTCTCAACTACGTTTCTCTACGAAAGAAGGCGCAGTATATGAATTGCCTCGTGAAATGCAAAATGACTGGGAATCGCCGACGCTAGTACGTAGCGCTCAGAAAGAATAGTTCGACACGCGCGCTAATGCAATGCAAAAAGTCTTAGCGCGCTTTCAAATGAGAACGCGATACAATAATATTAGTAGCAACTCGAACGAACAAGTTATCATGCTAGCTCGACCCACTTCGCAGGCGGGCGCATTCAAGCGCCGCGTATTTCAAATTATCGAAAAGGCGCAACCAGGCGACAAGGTCAGTATGATCTTTGACTGGACGATCATCGTTCTGATCTTTCTTAGTATCTTAACGATTATACTGCAGTCTTTCGATAAACTCGACGCACAATTCACCAACTCCTTTCGTTATCTTGAAGGGTTTACCGTCGCCGTTTTTACTATTGAGTACCTGTTACGCCTATGGACCGCCGACCTAGCCTTTTCCAACTCCTCTATTCCACGGATACGATACTTTCTCTCGTTTTTAGCATTCTTTGATCTTTTAGCTATCCTTCCCTTTTATCTCCCGTTTATTGGCGCCGATTTGCGCGTGCTTCGACTCTTTAGGATGCTACGACTATTGCGACTCGTTAAGATCAAAAGGTATTCGCCAGCTTTGCAGACGGTACTCGACGTTGTCTCATGTTCCTTGCACCAGCTTCTTGCTTCCTTCTGCGTCTGCGCCGTCATTATTTTTATCGCTGGTATTATTATGTACACTGCGGAAAATGAAGCGCAACCAGAGGCGTTTCCAAATGTTTTAGCCTCGCTATGGTGGGCTGTCAACGCTCTAACGACCGTTGGCTACGGCGACGTATATCCAGTTACGGTTACCGGAAAATTTTTCGCTTCAATATTGAGCGTCATAGGCGTCGGCGTCATTGCGATACCGGCTGGCATAATCGCCGCCGGTTTTCTCAAGGCAATTGAGAACAACGCCGACTCGGAAAAAACATCGGCGACAGTAATATGTCCACATTGTGGAAAACAGATCGACGGGATTGAATTACACCCCCAAAAATCGCACAACGAGCTCGATAATACACGAGACGAATCAACCAATTGAGTTAAGGTTGAAGCTCCTGCTCAAAAATTCCCCCGCCAAATTTCTCTTGACGTGGGAATTTTTTTACCTTAAACTCCCCTCGAGCCCGAATGGATTCGCGCTCATGAAAAATTAAAGTTCCCCACCGCAAGGACGACGCAATGCCTTTCAGAGACCGCGCCCGCGCAGGCGGTCGCCGCAAACCGCACGCGGCGACGTTGCGCATGGAACCGCTGGAATCGCGCGAGCTACTCGACGCGAGCCCGACGCTAGCGCCGACGCCTCCGGACGTCGACGCGGATTCTACGTTTCTTGTGTCTTCCCCGATCGCGTGCGTCGCACCACTCGAGCTCGCGCCCGCGCCGACGGAACTCGCCGTCGCGCCCTGCGACTACGACCGCGCGCTGCTCACATGGTCGCCCGCGCCGACCGCGTCCGGCTATCGTATCGAACGCTCGCTCGACTCCGGCGCGACCTGGCAGGCGCATGCGTCAACGAATTCTACCAGCGCGCTC
>ONJR01000208.1 GCA_900318195.1 uncultured Planctomycetota bacterium | reverse complement strand
TCATTTTCGCTTAGATTATACGAGATCTCTACGCAACGATTAGTACATTCCGTCCATACCCGGCGCGGTCGGCGCGGCTTTCTCTTCTTTCGGCATATCCGCGATGAGCGCGTCGCTCGTGAGCATCATAGAAGCTACGCTTGCGGCGTTCTGTAGCGCAGAGCGCGTAACCTTTGCAGGATCGATTACGCCAGCTTCAACGAGATCTTCGTAGACGTCCGTGAGCGCGTTGTAACCGAAGTTACCCTTGCCCTCGCGCACCTTTTCGGCTACGACCCCGCCGTCTTTACCGGCGTTGTCGGCAATTTGCGTAATCGGGGCGCTACACGCGCGCAGAATGATATTGTAACCGACTTTCTCGTCGTTTTCGAGTTCGCCCGGAGAGACTAGGGTCGAGGCGCGCAATAGCGCGACGCCTCCGCCCGGTAGTACGCCTTCTTCAACCGCCGCGCGCGTCGCGTGCAGAGCGTCTTCTACGCGCGCTTTCTTTTCCTTCATCTCGGCTTCCGTCGCCGCGCCAACGTTGAGTTTCGCAACGCCGCCCGCGAGTTTCGCGAGTCGCTCTTCCATTTTCTCTTTGTCGTAGTCGCTCGTGGAGACTTCGATTTCACGACGCAATTGCGCAATACGCGCTTTGATTTCGTCGGTCTTTCCGCCGCCTTCAATAATCGTAACGGTATCCTTGGTAACGACGACGCTCTTCGCCGTGCCGAGATCGGCGAGCGTGAGCGACTCGGGAGAGCGTCCGAGGCTTTCAAATAGTACTTCGCCGCCGGTCAGAATGCCGATATCTTCGAGCATCGCCTTACGACGATCGCCGTAACCTGGCGCTTTGACGGCGCAGATCTTGAGCCCGCCACGTAGACGATTGAGCACGAGAGTCGCGAGCGCCTCGCCGTCGACGTCTTCTGCAACGATGAAGAGCGGACGACCGCTATTGACGACCGCTTCGAGAATCGGAATGAAGTCCTTGATATTGGATATCTTCTTCTCATAGAGAAGAATGTAAGGGTTCTCGAGTACGCATTCCATCTTTTGCGTATCGGTCACGAAGTACGGCGAGAGGTACCCTCGGTCAAACTGCATCCCTTCGACCCATTCGACTTCCGTCTTAAGGGACTTGCCTTCGTCAACGGTAATAACGCCGTCTTTTCCGACCTTTTCCATAGCGTCCGCTAGTAGCCCGCCAATTTCCTTGTCGTTATTAGCGGAGATCGCGCCGACTTGCGCAATACTTTCTTTGCTGTCTTTAACGGAGATCGACATCTTTTTGAGTTGCTCGACGACGTCCGCGACCGCTTTGTCCATTCCGTTCTTCATATGGAGCGGATTAACGCCGGCGACGACCGCCTTCATTCCTTCGTTAAAGATAGCTTCGGCGAGAATGGTCGCAGTCGTTGTGCCGTCGCCGACGACGTCGCTCGTCTTAGAGGCGACTTCGCGGACCATTTTCGCGCCCATATTTTCGTAGGCGTCTTCCAGATCGACTTCCTTCGCGACGGTAACGCCGTCTTTCGTAACGAGCGGCGAGCCAAAGCTCTTTTGAATAATAACGTTTCGACCACGCGGACCGAGCGTTACTTTGACAGAGCGCGCTAGTTTCGAGACGCCGCGTCGCAACGCTTCTCGCGCGTCTTGATTGAAAGCAATCATTTTCGCCATAGTTGTGTTCCTTTATCGAATTTTTGATTATCTGTAATTTGTATGCTATTCCGTCGTCTTAATAGACGCGCGCGTCGATCGAGTTCGCGCCGTTCAAACGGTCAGTTGATGATCGCAAGAATATCGCTTTCGCGCATGAGCAGGAACTCCTGATCGCCGAATTTGAAATCTTCTCCGGCGTAGGAGAGGAATAGTACGCGATCGCCTTCCTTGACGGTGAATTCGCTTCGCGTGCCGTCGTCGAGCACGCGTCCGTCGCCGACGCTTACGACCACGCCGCGAGCCGGCTTGTCTTTCGCGGAATCGGGCAGGTAGAGTCCGCCTGCGGTAACTTCCTCAGACTCGTCGCGACGAACGACCACACGGTCGCCCAGCGGTTGCAATTTCATTCCGCAGCAGCATTTATTTTCCGGGGCGGCGTCGCACTTTTTCTTAGCCATGTCTTAACTCCTAATTTTAATGATCAACGCGCGATCGCGTCGCCTTCGACGTCGATCGAACGATTAAGCGTAACTGCTATCTTACTCGAGTCTGACGCGTTTACAAGCTCGAACTCGAATTGCTCCTCGTAATGCAAACAAGACGCCAAAACTTGAAATTTGAAATTCACGATAAGGATCGCGTATACATTGTGTAGATTATCTTCTTTTACTCGAGACAATCCGGATTATCTCTTTGACAGCGCAACTCTTTTGTCGGTCAAACTGTCATGACGTGCGCGTGGCTCGACGCTTGTTAGGAGTCGAGATAACGCGTTGGCACTGGTAGTCCCGTTTCCTTGTAAGCAGCAAGGAAGCTGTCAAAATCGACGTAGTGAATCGTTTGGAACCCGAACTTCGACGCGGCTTCGACATTAGGTTCGAGGTCGTCTATGAAGAGTACGTCGTTGGGGGTCAGGTCGTTTACTTCGCGTTTTGCGTCGTCGAAGGCTAGTTGATAGATTTCCGGAAACGGCTTGAGCGCTTTGGCTTCAAAGCTCGCGATTTTGTGTCGTGGAAATGCGTCCCAGATTCTTGGGAACGCATTTTCGAGATATTCCCAGTGCGCTGGGTTCGTATTGGAGAGTATTCCGCGCGGCACGTTAAACTTCTCGAGTTTTCTTACGATCGGCAACATGGGATCGTTTGCCCAGAAGACGTCGCAAATAGCGCGCTCGAATTCTTCGCACGTCGGTTTTGTCAGAAAAGGCGCGCACACGGCTTCATAGTACTCCAGCGTCGAAATTTCGCCGCGTTCGTACGAACGATATTTTTGCTCGTCAAATAATCCTTCGCGCACGTCGGCTTCCGTTGCGTTAGCAACGTCGGCTAACTGGCACAGCATTCTATGAACGCTGAAATGAAGGAGTACGTTTCCGAGGTCAAAGTAAACAAATTTAGGCGTCATATCCATCTATCTCAACATTGGTCCATCCAGGCGCGTCGGCGCGTCGGACGTAAATTCGTTTCCTACGTTCGCTATTATAGGCAAAATCGGTTCTTTGAAAATGGGCGCCTACAGTTCGCTTGTTTTATGCGGCGCTGTGGCGTTCCTTGACCTTTTACGCGCATGACGTATGATATAGCGATTATGACGGCGCGTGTAACGACCGCGCGCCAATACTAGCGCATTGAAAGGTTGCGAGTCCTAATGAGATTTTTACGACAGTTTTGTTATATCCTGGCTATTTCCTTTGTAGCCGAATTACTGAGAATGACGATACCGGCGCCAGTTCCGGCGAGCGTCTACGGCATGGCGATTTTGTTCACGGCGCTTAAGGCGGGCGCGATCCAGCTTGACGAGATCGAGACGCCGGGCGCAATTCTTCTCGCCTTCATGCCGCTCGCGCTTGTTCCCGCCGCTGTTGGATTGGTCGACGCTTGGGACGAGATCAAACGCGTAGCGTTTCCCGGACTCATCTTGATACTTGGCGGCACGCTTGCGACAACGGTTGTGGCGAGCGCTTCCGCGCAATTTGTAATTCGTCGCGATAAGGAGCGTGAGAAATGACGTCGACGTTGACGTACCTTCGCGATCTTTTCGCGCACAATATGTTCTTTAGCCTCTCGATAACGCTTGGCGGCTATCTTCTTGGAATCTCGCTGAGAAGGCGTTTTCCCATTCTTTTATTCAACCCGTTGCTTGTTTCGCTCTTAGTGATCATACTGAGTCTGAAGGTTCTTGAGATCGACTACACGACGTACAAGGAGCAGTCGTATCCGTTGAGCTATCTGCTCACTCCTTCGACCATTTGTCTTGCGATACCGCTGTATCGTCAGTTCGAACTTGTTAAGAAGAACTTGCGCGCGATCATGGCGGCGGTTGTTTCCGGCGTTGTTGTTAACATTCTGATTGTATGGCTCGTCGCGCGCTGTTTTCATCTTGAGTATGCCGATTATGTAACGTTCCTAACGAAATCGATCACGACGGCTATTGGGGTAGGGGTTACTGAAGAGTTGGGCGGCAACGTTCCGATAACCTGCGCCGTCATAGCGCTCTCAGGAATAGTCGGCAACGCGCTTGGCGACAAGGTTCTTCGGCTGTTACGTCTTAGCGACCCGATGGCTCAAGGTTTGGGAATCGGGGTTGCTTCTCATGGAATCGGTACGACTCGCGCACTTGAATTAGGTGAAACGCAGGGCGCGTTCAGCGGACTTGCGATTGCCTTGACGGGCTTGCTGACGGTCCTGGTAGCGCCTTTTGCTGCGCAATTGCCGTTGTAGACGAGGGACGGCGGTATGACGTTGTACGAATCTTGGCGTTGCGTCTTGCGACGCTATTTTTGCAGTTTTTTAGGCGTAGCTTTGGTGGCGCTCGGCGTTGCGACGACGGCGAACGCTCGACTTGGGGTCGCGCCGATTTCTTCGATCGCGTACGTTGCGCATTGTATCGCCGAGGAATTGAGCTGGTCGCCTCGGTTCCTTTGGACGCTCGGCGCAACCTCGTTTGTTCTGAACCTAATCTTTTTCGTCGCGCAATGGGCGCTCGAGCGCGGCGACTTCTTTCGACGTCAGTTTTGGCAACTTCCATTGACTTTCGTTTTTAGCGCGCTAATCGACTTTTTTGGCTGGACGCTCGGCGACGTTTTTTACCGCGCGTACGTCATGCAACTTATAGGCACGTTTCTCGGATGTTTCTTCGTTGCTTTGGGGATAACGTTTGAACTGGTCGGGGACGTTTTATATCTACCCGGGGACGGCATGGTGAAGTCTCTTGCTTGCGCGGTGAAGGCGCCCTTTGGTTTTACGAAGGCGACGTTTGACGTTTCTCTTCTTGTCGTATCGCTGTTCGCGTCGTTTGCAACGCTTGGTTACGTGGTTGGTCTTCGCGAGGGCTCTGCGATCTGCGCACTGTCGGTCGGACCGTTGGCGCGTTGCTTGGCTCCTTTGGTTCCTCGCGCGCGCGCGTCTCTGCGAATAGCGACTTAGCAATACGTTTGTAACGCTTGCAAGTCTTTTTCATTTTGAGTATATTTTAACTCGTAGCGCGCGTTGGCGCGCCTGTGGTGGTAATTCATCTGTAAGACAATTGGACGAAATTATGCAGCTAGTTCACAATACGAGATTGGCGTTGACTTTTTTGTTCGTTTACGCCGCGCTTGTCGGCGCGCCAAACGTCGCGTCTTATGCGGAAGACGCAACCAACGCCGACATTGTCGTTATGAGTTTCGACGGGGACGACTACGGCGACTGGACGGTCGAGGGAACTGCGTTCGGAGACGCGCCCGCACGTGGAACGTTACCAGGTCAAATGAACGTTTCAGGCTTTCAAGGCGCCGGATTAGTTAATAGCTACGTTGGCGGCGACAATTCGACGGGGACATTGACGTCGCCTCGAATCGAGATAACTCGCCCGTACGTTAATTTTCTCATTGGCGGCGGCGGTCATCCGGGTCTGTCGTTTGAGCTTCTCGTCGACGGTCAAGTAGTTCGTAGCGCTGCAGGACCGAACGTTCAGCCCGGCGGTAGTGAAAAGCTCGATTGGTCGACATGGGACGTTTCAGAGTTCCAGGGCAAGTACGGCGTTTTTCGCGTTGTTGACGTCGCAAAGGGCGGCTGGGGGCATATCAACGTCGACGAGATTACGCTGAGCGTTAAGAAGCGTTCTGGACTGGCGTTCACGCGCGAGCTTGAGGTTGTCGATCGGTATCTTCTATTGCCGATTAAATCGGACGGCGTGCAGGAATACTGGGTTCGGATCGTTGTCGACGGGACTGCGGTTCGCGAATTCCAAGCGAAGTTGGCGTTTGTCGGTCAGACTCCGAACAGCGCCGACTTCAACGCGTGCGTCGATATGACGCCTTATCTTGGTAAAAGTTGCAAAATAATCGTTGAGAAAGCAGAAGAGGATTCCGATTTTGCCCCCTTCGTATTCAGCGACGAACTCTATGGCGGCGCAGCGTCCTACGACGAAAAGTACCGCCCGCAGTTCCACTTTTCTCCGCGCTTCGGGTGGACGAACGATCCGAACGGACTCGTATTCTACAATGGACGGTATCATCTTTTCTACCAACACAATCCCTTTAGCGTCAACTGGGGCAATATGACGTGGGGGCACGCGACAAGCGTCGATCTCATGACCTGGACGGAAGAAGGGGACGAACTCTATCCGGATAAGTTCGGCACGATCTTTTCCGGAAGCGGCGCCGTCGACTATAAGAACACGACGGGTTTCCAAACAGATCCGAACGGTCTGCCTCCGCTCGTCGTTATGTACACGTATAACGGACCAAGTATGCGTTACGGCGAACCCGCTTCGCAAGCGCTTGCGTACTCGCTCGACGACGGTAAGACTTTTACGAAATACGAAGGCAACCCGACGTTGCCGCACATTATCGGCGGTAATCGCGATCCTAAAATATTCTGGTACGAACCGACTCAACGCTGGATAGTTGCGCTCTATCTTGACGGTGAGGATTACGCGCTCTTTGAATCGCAGGATCTTAAGAGTTGGCGCGAACTGTGCCGAATTGAGAAACTCGGTTGTTCCGAATGCCCTGATATTTTCGAACTGCCAGTCGACGGCGACGAATCGAATAAACTCTGGGTTTTCTGGGGCGGCAACGGCAAGTACTTACTTGGTAAGTTTGACGGCAAGACCTTCGAGCGAGTGAGCGAGCCGCTCAACGCAAAGTGGGGCGGTAACGACTACGCCGCGCAGAGCTATTCCGACACGCCGGGACGTCGAATTCAGTTTGCATGGATGCAAGGCGGCTCTTATCCTGGTATGCCTTTTAATCAACAGTTTACCGTGCCGCGCGAACTGACGTTGCGCACGTGTTCTGAGGGCGTGCGTCTGTGCGTTAACCCTGTTAAGGAAGTTGCCGAAATTCGCGAGAAGGAGCTGACGTTGAGAGCAGAGGACACGGCGACGGGACGCGTTTGGAATCCGACAGAAGGAACGCCGCAGGAGTACGATCTACTCGACGTTGAGGCGACGATTAAGGTAGGGGACGCGACGCATTTCACGCTTGCGTTGCGCGGTCAAACTTATGAATTTGACGTTGCCGGTAAAACAATGAAGTACGGCGAGGTCGTCGCGCCGCTTGCTATCGTCGACGGCGCGGTTACGTTGCGTATTGTGCTTGATCGCACATCGATCGAGATCTTTGCGAACGGCGGCGAGTCGCAGATTGCGTCGTGTTTTGTCCCCAAGGACGAGAACGATTCGCCAATACTTGAAATGACGGGCGCAGTCGAAACGAGCGCGCGCGTTTGGACGATGCGTAAGACGATGAAGCTGTCGAAATAGCAAGTTGCATTTGACAAGCGAGACGGATAGTAACTCGGCGTCGCGTTCATAAAGTAACGAGCGCGGCGGCGAGTTTTTTTATAGCGAACGTCTTAACCGGCGTTGTTGCGTCGGCGATAATTCGTTATATTATATTGTGCGAAACGACGACGGGCGTCGGCGCGCTGTAGTAAATGAGATTCGAGGACGACGAGCATTGGCGAGAGTTAAAACGAAAACTGAACCCTTCGATTGGATTATGATTCGTTGGGCGCGCGCTTGCGAAGAGAACGCGCTAGACGTCGCGTCGTCCGATTACGCGCGCGCTGTCGAATCACAACTTGAGTTTAGCAAGGACCCGGAGGGTCGTCTTGCAGATCCGCTCGCTTCGCTGACCTTGCGCGCGGACGCTATGCTTTCAGAATCGAAGGAGCCGTTCGGTCGTCGCGCGCTTGATCGCGCTTTAAAGGCGTGGTTTGCGTCGCTTGCGTTCGCGGTTGCGCTTGGCGCGATCGTTTTTCCGTTTTCTCGCGTGGATACGATACTTGGCGATAGCGTGAACCTTGCCGGCTCCTTCGTTTTTTTCCTATTAACGCAGATTTTCTTCCTTGCGGTTTCAGCTCTTTTTGCGGTTATTATGCTGATACAGAGCGTCGCGCGCCTAATTCTCGGTAAAGATCGTCCGATAACTCGGGGCGAGCGGATCGTTCGTTCTCTTTCGAGCGTCGTTGGCGGCGCGGTTATTTGGACGTTACGCAAGAGCGCGCCGATCATCTTGCGATTTATCGCAAGATCGCCGTTAGGTTCCTTTATGCGTCGTCATGCGGAGCCCGAAAGTTCGTCTGCGCGCGTCGCGAGTCAGGTGCGTCGACAATTTTGGAACACGCTTTTTTCGCAGCCTCGTTTCCTTTTGTTTTGGGGCGGACTACTTTCGCATTTGTTCTGGATTTCGTGTTCCGTCTGCGTCTTAGCGATACTTGTCGTCCGTATGCAGGGCAATCGTTACGATTACTGCTGGCATACGTCGTTGGAAGACGAACGAGTCGTTAAGCAATTTGTCGATTTTCTCGGCGCTCCGGTCAAGGCGTTGGGTTGCGAGGTACCGACGGCGGAAGACGTTAATCGTCTTTTCGACGGTTCGCTTAGTCGCGTCTGGTCTTCGCCTAGTCCCGCGCCAGTCGACGCGAGTTCGCACGCGCGCACGCGATCGCGTTGGTCTTACTTCTTGCTAGCGCTCGTTTTTGTCTGGTGCGTTGCGCCTCGCTTCGTTTTCGCTTTAATCTATTTCCTACTTACACGGCGCGCGCTTCACGATTTCTTGCCGAATCTTACCGAACCGTACTACCAGGAAATCGTCAAACGTATTGAATCGATACGCACGACGACGAGCGCCAGTTACGTTGAAGAGCCTGAGGATCAGCCCTTTGCAGAAGAGGAACCGCTGACGGCGCCAGCGAATCCTATTTGGAATAAAACGCCGCGAGAAGAGACGCCGGAGTCGCCGCCTAATATGACGGCGATTTTGCCTGAGTTGTCGTACGCGACGGCGGAACAAGCACACGATCAGAAGGAAGGCGCCGATCTTGTCGAGTCGACGGAAAGCCGTAAGTCAGACTTAGAACCAGCGACGTTCGCGGACGAGCAAGAAGAAATATTTGAGACGGAGCCTGAACCGACGCCGGAACCGTCCGCCGAGGCGCTGGAGGAGAGAAGGTTGCTCGATTTTGTCGCGCGTCATTGCGGGGTCGAGGACGCGACGCTCGATTACGTTGAACCGGCGAAACCGAGCCCGGTCGTAGTCGCCTTCGGCTACGACGCCGATTTACCTGTGGAGACGTGGCGCGATTTAGTCGGCGACGTCGAGCTCGCTTGCTTTGGCGACGTCGCAAAGTTTGCGAACAAGCGCGCTTTTAACGAATGGCTTGACGAGAATACACGACCGACGCCTCTTTGCGCGTTTATAACGGACGTTAGTCTACCGCCCGCGCGTCATTTTGTGAAGTTTATCCGGGACGTTCTCACCGTCAAGCTTAGCGGCGCTCGAATAGCGATTATTCTCTCGTACGGCGAACGTTTGCGACGCAAGTACGCGTCGTCTCCAGCTGCGGTAGCTGAGCGATTGCAAGACTGGTCGAGTTCGATCAATTTTATGGCGAAGGCGTCTGGCGAGCGCATCGACGGAATTTTTTACTACGATTCGGAACTCGATTTACCGGAACAGCGCGCGCGATTGCGCACGGACTTGCAGAGTAGCGACGCGTCGACGCCGATCGAGCGTGCGCGTGAGTTTGCGAAATGGGACGCGGCGAGCGCGACGATACTCGACGCGTGCCGCGAGATATTTGAGTCTCCGTCTTTCGTTGCGAGCGAGGAGTCGGATCGCCTGCGCGTTGCGGCGACGTGCGACGCGATCTTTAAGATCTACCGCGCGGAACTTGCGACGGCGTCGAGTCGTTCGCGGCTTGAACACGGCGTTGCGTCTCGTGTGAGGGACGCGCTAGACGCGGCGCGGTCGAGTGTGCCGGCGCGAAGCGTGTTGGCGACGGGCGAGCGCTTAGCGGCGCAAGTTGCCGAGAAGGGCTTGAATGCGGACTTTATCGAGAAGCGAATGTTGGCGGCAGTTGGACTCAGCGGTAAGTTGCGCGAATACGGTCGTAAATTGAGTCCGCGTTGCGCGCTTGCGGCGGCGACGTTGGGCGCATCGGCGCCAGCGCTTGTTCTTTGCGCGCCGCTATTAGGGGGCGCAGTAACGGCGGCGACGATCGCGTCGACGTTGGGCGCCTTGACGACGATCTTACCGAGTTCGCTTGCCTCTGGCGCTGTAGCAGGCGCGCTTGGCGCGTTGGCGCCGTCTTCGTTTGCCGCGTGCAAGCGCAAATTACTTGCGCGCTTGCGCGGCTCGGACGAGACGGCGGGAAGCTCCGCTTGTCCTTCGAGCGCGTCGACAGCGGAAGGTAACGGTTCGCCAGAAGATCCGCCGGTTGCGCGCGCGGAGTCTGCCGCCGCGTTGGCGCTTGCTTGCGCGACGTGGGGCGTTGTTTTGGAATTACAGGGACTCGACGAGGACGAGCTTGTCGAAAAGTTGCCGGATGCGACGCGCGCGCTTGAGAGCGCGAATTTGGACTCGTTAGACGCGATAGGTTCTGCGTTGTACGCCGTTCGCGAGTCGCTTGCGGCGATTCCGGCGACGTAATGAGCGACTCGGCGTGATATGGAATTGTATTTAGACGTTTGCGTGAAAGTAGTGAATCGAGGGACAGGACGTTATGAACGTAACTAGCGAACAGTTAACCGCGTTAAAGCCGCTCGTCGTCGCTGTGGTTGGACCGACGAACGAGGGTAAGACTTCGCTTTTGCGAACGCTTACGAACGACCCGAACTTTGGGCACGTGAACGCATATACCGGCACGACGGCGCGTGCGGAGATTCAAAAGGTCTTCTATCGCGGTTGTGCGGAGATTCTACAGCTGGTTGACACACCAGGCTTTCAGACGTCGAGCGAGATTCTTGAATTGACGTTGAATCTGCCCGAGGTTGTAGAGAAGAACGGCGATTTCGATTTGAACGACGTTATGCGCGCGATTCCTCAAATGGACGAGGATTATCGACACGATTTGCGCGCCTGGCGCGAGGTTGCGCGTTGCGACGTCGTTATTCTCGTTGCGAGCGTAGTCGAGGATCCTAGCAAGTCGCTGTTGAAGAATACGCTTCGCCTGTTGCGCAACGTAGGTAAGCCGACGGTCGTTGCGTATAATAACGTTAAAGAAGACGCGTCGCCTGAGCGCCGTAATTTCCGGGACGCTTGGGAAGAGACGTTGCGTAAGAATCGTTTCTTTTTAATTCAGGAATACGACGCGCATCGACGTAGCTTTGAAAATGAAATTGAGCTTTTTGAGAAATTAGCGGCTGTCGCGCGCGAGCCGCTCACGCAACGCGTCTTGCGCTTGGAAATGCAGGAGCGTCGCGCGCAGGAGCGCCGTCGACTTGCCGAATCGCGCCGCATTCTTGCGGAGCTTGCGCTCGACATTGTGGCGTATCGCGAGGTGGAATCGTCGAAGGATGCGAGCAATTATCAAGCGCAGTCTGCGGAATTGGAAGAGAAACTTAAAGAACAAGTCGTTAAGAGGGAGCACGACGCGCACACGGAATTACTACAAACGTGGGGATTTCATCTCGGAGTGCTGAAGCGTGAAATGCTAAAAGTTGACGACACGGCGTCAGAAGCTGATCAGCTATTAGGCAAGGACGTTAAACGACACTTTGGTCTCGGCAGCGGGGTTGGGGTAGCAGTTGGAGCCGGTTTAGGCTTGGTTTTGGACGCGGCATCAGCAGGTATTTCGATGGGCGCCGGCTTGACGCTTGGTATGTTTTTAGGCGGTCTATTTGGCGGTGGGTCGGGCTTGGCGTACAACACGAAATACGACGCAAAGCACAAGATCCTTACGGCTCGCGTTGATCGCGTTGTCGCCGACGTCGTTTTGGCTCGCGGGATCTATTTGGTTCGTCAGTTGCGCGAGCGTGGCAAAGCGTTGGAAGACGCCGTGCAGGCGTTGGTACCCTGTCAGGTAACTAGCGTCGAAAACGCGGCGGTAGCGAAGCTTCTGAACACG
>ONJR01000245.1 GCA_900318195.1 uncultured Planctomycetota bacterium | reverse complement strand
TTCAACCGCTTCGCGCAGCGAGATCACGCCGTCGTATTGCGTCACGGCGTCGGATTCGGTATCAACGACGAGGCTCGGTTTTTCCGCTACGAGCTCGAGCTGATAAGGTCCGAGATCGACTTTCGTTACGCCGAAGTCGACGCGAGTTCGGGCGTTGCCGTCGATATCATAAAGCCATCCGGTCGTAATCTGCGAAACGTCGCCGGCGCTAATAGCGGCGGAGCCTTGCGCGGGCACGTAGCTGTTGGCGGCGGCGAAGGGCGATTCGGACGTTTGGATATTGCCGGCTCCGAGCGTCGCGCCGTTTTGGGTTCCGTAAAGGGTGTAGCTCACGTTAGCGGCGCCGTCGACGTCGTAGCAGCTGCCTGGAAGACCTTTAGCGTTATTGAAGATAATGCTATTGACGATATTCGCCGTTCCTTCTTCAACGACCAGTACGCCGTCGCCCTTGTTGTCGGCGATCGTCGAGTTGATAATGTCGAGATCGCCGACGGCTTTGACGCCGAAGGTATCGGAGCCGTTGACTATCGACTGCTGGATCTTACCGCCAATCGTACTGACGCCGCCGTTGATCTTCGTGTTCGCAATATTGAGCTTACCGGCATTCGTGTGCTCGATAGAGCCGGTTACTTCGACGTAATCGAGTTTCGCGCCGACTTTCGTAACGATATCGCCGGTTACGGTCGAGTATTCAGCCGGCTTCGCCACGTTGTCCTCCGCGAGTTCAGCCGGGACGGGCGCGTCGCCCTTGATTTCGAGCGTACCGCTTTCCTGATAGATCGCGACGCTGATTTCGCCGGTCGAGGAGATATGGCTCGGGTCGATTTTAACTGTACCCTTACCGTAAATCGCGGTGGAGTCATTTGCGGTCGCGTTGACAGTCGAGTCGGTTAGCTTCAAGGAGCTGAGTTCGTCAACAGTAATCGCGGCAGACTTGTAGCGGACTCCAGTGATAGCGCCTGGCGTCGTGGGACCGACAACGGTTATGTTCTTGAACTCGACGCTGGCTTTTTTCCCATCAATTGTCTCGATAATAAAGCCGTAGTTCTCCGTCGCAGCCGACTTTACGGTAACCGTTTTGTCGCCGTTGGCGCCGTTGACGACAAAGGGAAATTCGGAAGTGAGGGAATTCGGATCCACAGCTGGCATATCGTTGCCGGAAATGGTAATTGGGCTAGTGAGCTGGACTTCGGTAACGCCCTCGGCGAAGGTGATCGCGAATTTATCGCGCGCGGCGTTGGCGGCGTCTTTCGCAGCTTCAGCGGCGTCGAGCGCATTCTTGGCGGCAGTAGCGGCGATCTCGGCCTGGTCCATCGCGGTTTTCTTCGCTTGTTTCTCTTGATCCGACACATTTACGTCGTCTTTCACAGCGTTATAGGCGTCCGTCGCGTCTATGTAATTTTGCTGCGCGGTCGTATTAGCGCCGACGGCGGCGTTATACGCCTGCTGCGCGGACGTGGCGTCGCTTACGGCAATACTGTAGACTTCCTTATAGTACGCGATCGCCTCGCGCAGCGAGATTTCGCCGTCTCCTGCGTCCACGACGTCGTTCGGGGTCGTAACGACGACCGACTTAACGTCGTTCGTATAAGCGGATTCATAAGCTCCGACGTCCGCCGCGCCTTTCTGTACGCGATCTTTTCCGGCGATATCCTTCGCGTCGGCGGCGCCAGACCATGCGCCCTGGTTCACGAGGATCGAGCCCTTGGCGGGCGCGAAGTAGCCGTTTTCGCTCTCTTTCGGCTTGAGATCTACTTGAACAGCCGTGTATTGTTCGAAGGTGAGCGCGGTTAGTTGGACGGTTACTTTATTCTCGGGTTTAATATCGTTGACCGTAGTACCCCGATAGTACGTCGTCGTTCCATTGCTTGTAACCGTAATAACGTCGACCTTCTCGGCGGCGACATTGTAGTAACTATCGCCGACTTTCGCTAGGTCGTAGACGACCACGTTGCCGCCCTGGTCGGTGTAATCGTCGCCATTTTCGTAGTTGACAAAGCCGTCTTTGTTGGCGAGGAAGTAAGTGACTTGCGTCGCCGGCGGAACGCTTTCGGGATTCGTAACAATCGTAATCGTTACGAGTTGGTTGCCCTTGCTAGTGTACTGGGCGTCGGCGTCCCCGTCCTTGACGTTCCCCTCGAAGAGGTAGGCTTCGAGCGCTGCGGCGTTGGCATAGGTACCGAACGTCGACGCGTCGCCGGCGGCGTTGTAGTACTTATTGCCGATAACGGAGTTCGTCTTGCTCGTGATCCGAGCGCCGGTATCCGTTGTTCCGTTCGTCGCGGTTCCGTTCGTCGCGACGACAGTACTGACAAGGGACGCCGAGCCGTTTCCTCCGACGCCGATTTGGTTCTTAGCGATCGTGGAGTTCGCAATAGCGACCGTGCCGTTATTCACGATCACGCCCCATTGACCGTTCCCTGTAATGAGCGACTGCGAAATCGTCGACTCGCCTGCTCCTTCAACGACGACGCCGTGTTGCGCGTTGTTTTGAATAAACGATTTGGTAATCGTCGCATTTTTGGCGTACAGACCGTTCGCGCCAGCTTGCGTTACCATGTCGTCTTCACCTTCGGAGCCCTTCGTGTAGCCGCTGTAGATAATCTTCGAATTTTCCACGCTGACGACAGGCGCGTAGACGCTGTGTGCTGCGGCGTCGAACGCGTTATACGCGAGTTCGGCGTTCTTAAGTTCGACGGTAACCTGAGATTCAAAATTAACCGAGACGGCTTGCGCTTTGTTTTGCGAGACTTCCGAATTCTCAACGATAACCTTGCGCGCGCTGCTTGGAACCTGGTCGCCGATAAACGCTTGGATACCGACGCGGTTTTCATTGACCTTGGAGCCGTTCTTAACCGTAATATTTCCGAGAGCCGCGATACCGGCGTCGGTATTCTTGCCAACGATTGAACCGTCGATTTCGACAGAGCTACCCGTAACAATACCAGACGCGCCGCTTTGGGTAACGGAAGATTCGTTCTCAAGCTTAACGGACGCGCCCTTCCACGAGGCAATACCGCTATCCCTTGACCCTGTAATCACAGATTTGACGAGCGTTATGCTTCCGCCTCCCAGATCAAAGACGCCGATATTGCTATTCTCAATAGCGCTATTAGTAAGAGTTAGCGCCACCTTGCTATTCGCTTTGATCGCCGCAATTCCATTAGGGATATTCGTAGCGTCGTCGGCAATACCGCCGCTGATCTTGACTCCTGTCATATTCACAACGGGCAACTCGTCATTTTTGCCTACCTGGACGTCGTTGATTTCGAATACGCTGTGGACGCCGTCGCCGACGACTTGTATGCCGCCCGCGGGCGCCGTAATGGTAATCGCGGACGTAATCGGAATCGCGCCGAGGGACAAATCGAATTTATATACAACGTTTTCGCCTTCGACGTTGAATTCAATGTGATCCTCGCCAAGCGCCGCGGCGTACGCGATCGCTTCGCGGAGCGAGTATTTATTATCGAACTTGTCGTTGAGATCCTCGAGCGTCGTAACCGTAATCGACGGCGCCTCAGCCGCCACTTGCGATTCGAACGCGCCGACGTCGGCGAGACCGGAGGTGAGTCCGTTCGGAATGTAGACGCGCGGTTTGCCGTTCAAATCCTTCTCGAGTCCGTTCGCGGCGCCGTTATTGACGAGAATCGAGCCCTCCGCCGGGACGTAGTAGCCGCCTTCCGCTTCACGCAGGACCGTATTGTTTTCAATAAAGTCAGGAGTGAGCGCCGTTTCGGTGAGAACAGTGACCGCGTTGGCGGGGTCAACGCTACCTCTATAATAGGTAGTTACGCCTCCTATCTCAACCGCAGAGACGCCCTCAACCGCGCTACCCGAGGCGTCGTAGTACTTAGCGGCGTCCCCTTCGCCAATCTTAACGTAATCGTACTCAACGAACTTATCCTGCTCGTTTTTCGTTTCCGCTTTGCTAACGAACTTCGTGCCAGCCGCGTTGACGAGATAGTTGTACGACTGCGTTTCCGTATCGTTAATCGGAACCGTTATCGTCGCGACCTTATTGCCAGCCGCAGTGTACCGGACTTGTTCGTAGCCCTGGAAGAGATAGGCGTCGAGTTTATCGAGTGTGTCATATTGATTATCGCGGTCGTAGAACGTTTCGACGCCGTCGCTGTTGTAGTACGATTTGCCGACGACGGAGTACTTGTACTCTTGCGAGGCGATTCCATCTTCGCGAACGTCTTCTTGGGCATTCGTCGCAACGACCGTGCTGTTGAGCTTGAGGTTGTTGCCGGTATTAGCCGTCCCGTTGCTATATTTCGAGACGCCGATCTTATTTTTGGCGATCGTCGAGTTTTTAATCGTAACCGCGCCGCCGTTGAGGCTCACGCCGTACTCGTTATTCGCTATCAGAGAATTATTAATCTCGACCTCGCCGTAAGAACGAACCGCGTAGCCGTACATACCTGGGTACTGCTCGTCGTTTTCCGACGCAGTTTTCTCTAAGCCTTCATCCATATACTTAAACGGCGTCGTACCGGTGATCGTCGAGTAGTTTACCGTTACCTTCTTCGCAGTCCCCGTGCCATTACCGCGTTTAATTGCAAAGCCGACGTTGCCCGCGAGAGTCGAGTTTTCGACTAGAATCTCACCGCCCGCTTGGATACCGCCCTCGGCGTTATTGCTGATTTCCGTGTGCGAGACGGTTACGTTGCCGCCAGCAGCGACGCCGGGGCCAGAACTGTCCTTAATTACAGACTTAGCGTCAGCAGTACCAGACAACGTAACGTTGCCGCTAGCGTCGACGCCGGCGCCATTCATAGTTACCCCGGCAAGCGTTACGTCGGCGCCAGTAATGGCGCTTTTAACGAGGTTAGAGCCGCTAACCTCGATATCGCCCGACGCGATATTAAGGTTTTCGAAACTCGAGTCTTCGATCTTGACTTTCGCACTGTTACCCGACGCATCTTTCCCGACAATGATACCCAGCATACCATTGGTTACTGCGTTACCAACGTCTAATGTAAGATTAATGTTTTTAAATGTGACAAGCTCGTCTGAACCCGGACCGACGTAGGCTGGGGGAGTCGTCATGTAGTTTGTTTCACCGATCTGGAACGCCGCCCGGTAGATGGAGTTATCAGAAGTCGTACCGGTAACGTCAAATGTAACCTTACCATTTTCCCCAATCGCGCCGTTGATCGTCAAAGGGGTCATAATGACGAGCGTCTTGCTCGGGGTCATGACGTAATTACCCGCGTTCTCTGTTCCGAGTTCGACGTCAATTGCGTTTTTATCGAAGGTGATCGTTCTCCCTAAGTCGCCGTTAGTGAGTTCGGGGTTGGCTTCCGCGTAGGCTAGCGCTTCGCGTAGGGAGACCTTACCGTCTTGCGCGACGGTATCCGTCAAAGTTGTTACAACGAGCGATTTGGTCTCCGCGTAGGGATAGGCGCCGTATCCAGCGTATTCGACGGCGTCGTTGGCGAGATGATAGTCGCCCTTCGCGACGTCGGCGAAGATTTTGGCGGGAACGCCGGTGGTTTTGTTGCTATTAGTGTCGACAGTAACGTTGTTATTAACGCTCCCCAGCACGATGGAGTTATTGAACAACGCCTTGTTGGGGTTCCCAGTATTCTGATAGAATACCGCGTCGTTTCCGTTATTCGCGATTGTGGAGTTCTTAACGGTCAGTTCTGACCCTTCGCCATATTTGATATTAATTCCACCTCTCGTGGTAGCGGTATTGGCGTTTTGCGCGTTGCCGGCAACGACCGAGTTCTCAATGCTAACGGTTACGCTCGTAACCGACGCGGCAATACCAGCGTACTTATTGCCAATGATTTCCGAAGACTGAAGGTCGACGGTTTTCGCAGCGCGAATACCATACTGACCGTTATTGTTGATTTTCGAGCCGTTGGTAAGCTTGACCTTCTCTGCTTTCTGAATACCAGCGCCTTTACTGCCGCTAATTTCCGACGCGTTCATAATTACCTGAGCGCCGTTGAGCGGATCGCCGCTATTATCGGCGAAACGAATAGCGGAGCCACTTCCTGTTGAGCCGGTAATCTTGGAGTTGGTCAGTGTAATGGTAGCCGCGTTCGTAGAATTAACGCCGGCGCCGCTATCTTTAATTTCCGTACTCTCGAGCGTGATGTTTGTTCCGGCGCCAGTCGACTTAATCGCGTAGCTCGTCGCGTTCTGTAGCGTGAGACCTTTGATCGTAACATCCGTATCGGTTGCCGTCGTAGGATCGGCGTCGCCGATTTCAAAAATAGTAGCAACCTTACTCTTAGCGTCGATCGTAATACCGAGGGATTCGCCGAGGTCGTTGGTAGCGTCGATCGTCACGCCCGCCTTAAGGGTCGGTAGCGCGCTGGCGAGTTCTATCGTCGTGTCCGCGCCGTCTTCGAGCGCGAATTTAATCGTGTCGCCGGACGTCGCGTTCGTAATCGCGTAACGGAGCGTGTACTGATAGTTGGGGTCGGTAGTGTCGGTAATGTCGTCGGCGTTCGTCTTTACCTCGAAGGTCGTCGTAACGTAGGAGCCTTCGACGAACGCATTGGAGAGCGAATACGGGCTGACGGGCTGGACGAAGAATTCTCGATACTTCGAGTAGTCGATTCGATCGTTTAGTCCGGAGAGGTCGATGAGCGGCGTG
>ONJR01000209.1 GCA_900318195.1 uncultured Planctomycetota bacterium | reverse complement strand
ATCTCACTGTCGAAGGGCAAGACAAGCCGATCGGCGTTACGAATTCGCATCCGTTCTGGTCTGTCGATCGAGAAGAGTTCGTGCCGGCGGGCGAGTTGCTCCAAGGTGAGAGGTTGCTGCTCTACTCCGGAGAGACGGCGCGTGTTACTCAGAAGCTACCGAGACCTGGACCTCACGTTGTTTATAATATTGAGGTCTTTGGCGAGCATGTGTACCAGGTTACGCTTGACGACGTCGTGGTGCATAATGGGTGCACAAGACCAATATATGCGGTATCTAGGGACGAAGCGAAAAAAACACTAATTAACGGTCGTTCCTTAACATATCAGCAGGCAATCTACAGGTTGAGACACGGGAAAGACGTCTTTGCTCCCACAAGGAAAATTGCAAATCAGCTGCAACATGCGGCAATTGGCGGCAAACCCATTCTCGATCCACCACATGGAGCTACTCGTTGGTTTAAGATGCATTATCACGGACAATACCGAAGTACGAGGCACGCTTTTTTTCCAAGAGATCCAAGAGACTTCCTATAACAGCATTCTATACACGATTTTATTAATATCATAACTGTTATCGTTTTATAACATATTTAATTCATTACAGCAACTGCTTGCAGTTATAATTAATCATATTCCATGAGTTTATACAGTTATAATTAAAATGAGTTATTTTATTATTATGTCATGCAATTGTGAAATAGAAAGCATTAAAAGGATCTTTAAGCCCAATAGTTCCCCTTCTCCGTTTCACGTAATTGACATGAGCAATACTTCAATCGCTTCCATCGTTCAGAATGGAAATCATAAATGGAGCTCATTCGTCGTAACATATGGATTGAGCTCAGAACATATTGTCGACAGATGTGCGCCAAGGAAGGGAGTTAGTGAGCAGTTCAGAATATACTTGGATAAAATCCAAGAACAGCTCGGGGCGTTTACCTTTCTATTACATTTCTTTCACGGTTTAATATTTCGTGAAGAGATTCATAAATACAGTATTATTAAATCAACCTACTCTGACTTTATCAAGATATTTCCAAGCATAGAAGAAGATATTCTCTATGTCGTATCACCTGAAAACCGACATTCGACAACTAATAGACACGGAAGAAATAAGGGATACATCTATAAGTAGCGACATGAAAACGTCTAGTCACAGTTTTTTAAATATTGTGTCATACAACTACATAGCCAGACCTAATTAGCATACGATGACAAACAGTGACCTAAATAACAGTAATTCGCTATTCAACTGTCGTTGATAAATAATGGGAATCTTTAACCAGCGCAAACTAGAGGAACTGTTAGAAGTCATTTCATAACCTCCCCCATTTTATTAACGACTGATCTTGACAGGAGCCACTAAATTAAGTAGTCTCCCCTCCCTTTGAAGGAGGATGAATTATGAAAAAACGCGTATACATAACAGGCAAGGAACTCACGGATAAACAATGGCTCAAAATCGAACCGCTTCTTCCTGAACCCATCTAATCCAGGAAGGGTGGTCAACATCGCGCGCCGAATCGTGCTTGTTTGGAGGGGATTCTCTGGCTCCTCCGCACAGGAGCTCCCTGATTCGATATGCAGTCTCATTTTCCTTCGGGAAGCACGTGTTGGAGGCGAATGACCGAGCAGTAGGAGCAAGACGTTTGGATCGAGATATTTGACCAACCTTTCTTGGAATTCTCGATTCTAAGGGTCGCTTAAAGTGGGAGGAAGTTTTCGCGGATGGAACTTTTGCTCCCGCTAAAAAAGGGGGTCGCAGTTAGAAAAATGAAGTGTGGGAAGGGAACAAAATTATGGTGGCAGTAGATGGTAGAGGCATACCGATCGGGATTAAGCTTTCTTCCGCGACGCCTCTCGAGTCGAAACTGATAGAATCAACTCTTGACACGATCCGCGTTCCACGTGTTGGAGCAGGTCGTCCCCGAACGAAAATTAAACGATTGATATATGACAGAGCGTCTGATTCTGCCGCGCTTCGGAATCGCCTAAAAGAGGAACGAGGTATTGATTTGATCTGCCCGCACCGCAAAAATTGCAAACGTAAAATACAAGACGGTCGAAAACTCGCTCGTTATAAAAAACGATGGATTGTCTAACGTACTAATTCCTGGTTGTTGAATTATAGGAGGGTTGCGACTCGTTATGACAGATTAATTACAAGTTACTTTGCCTTTGTTATCCTTGCATGCATTATGATTGAGATAAAACGGTTATGAAATGACTTCTAGAATACCAATTTCGAAATCTCTTTTGACAATCTGGATAATATGCACATAATGTAAGCAATTGGTCGATTGATTGTTTTGCACGAGACGCTCTATGTATGCATTACCTATGAGAAGCTACCACTCCCTTACTCGAGCTACCAGCATCACCACAAGGGCTCAGGTAGCAATTTGAGATGGAACCAAAAACAAGAACAATATTGGGCGACAAAAACAGAATCTAGGGGAAACTCAAACGCGTAAATTACCGACTTGATTCAACTGATATGTTACGAAATAAAGTAGCAATACGAGTCATACGTCCCTGAGAAACTGCGCAACAGTTTGCACTACCTTTTCCGGCGCGCTCGCACCGGCAGTGAGCAACACATTCGACTCGGGCGTTAATTCTCGCCATGGTATATCTTCAATACGATCAACCAGAAACGCGGGCGTACCTACTTCACGAGCGACTTCCGCTAGTCTTTTACTATTGGAGCTATTCGAGCTTCCAACGACGATAACAACGTCGTGCTCAGGCGCGAGTCGCCGCACAACTTCCTGACGCCGCTGAGTCGCGTCGCAGACCCCGTCGTGCGTCGGCGCCTGAATCTTGGGAAACTTTGCGCGCAGAACTTCGACGATCGCGTTTGCCTCTGTTACAGACAACGTCGTCTGCATCATATACGTGATCTTCTGAGCGCGTTGGGGTTCAAGTTGCAACGCTTGCGCTTCTTCCAATGTCGACACGAGAATTGTAGCGTCTGGCGCCTCGCCTAATGAGCCGACCACCTCGTCGTGCCCGCGCTTGCCTATAAAGATAATCGTATACCCGCGCGCTGCGAAGGAACGGATTTGCATATGAATACGGTGTACGAGCGGACAAGTTGCGTCGATCGTGCGTAATTTCCGCGCAGACGCTTGCGCACGAATCTCGGGAGAGACCCCGTGCGCGGAAAAGAGTAGAATGGCGCCCTCAGGCACGACGTCGAGCGCCTCGACGAACACGACTCCGCGCCGTTGGAAATCGCGAGCAACCCACGCGTTATGAACAATCTCGTGGTACGCGTAAATCGGTTCGTCTTCCATCTTGACTGTTGACGCAAGAATGTTGATCGCTCGATTGACCCCCGCACAGAACCCACGCGGATCCGCTAACGTTACTTTCATACCGCTACTCCTTTCTATCCGCAGCCGCGTCGCCTCTAGTTACGCTTGCAATGCGTCGTAAATAGCGCGTACGAGCGCTTCGAGTTCCAGCGCAACTTCTTGCTGACCGCCGGAGCGTAAATCCTTAAGATTGGCGACTCCACGCGCGACCTCGTCCGAGCCGAGCACTAACGCAAGTTTAAATCCTTTCTTATCCGCATACTTCAATTGCTGTCCCAATTTCTTTGGTTCCGGATAAATTTCGACCCCAATTCCACGCTGGCGCAACCCCCTGCCGAGCGCAACGTAGCGATTTGTCAGTTGCGCGTCGAAAAGAGGGATAAAGACGTCGACCGTCGTCGCCTTTTTCTCTACCATACCGAGTTCTTCCAGCCCTGCAAACAGACGATCAAGTCCAAGCGAAGCGCCAATTCCAGGTAACTTTTGCTTAGTATACAACTCGGCGAGATTATCGTATCGACCGCCACTGCAGACGCTGCCTAGTTGAGGAATTTCGTCCAAAAAGGTCTCGAAGATTGTGCCTGTGTAGTAGTCTAGACCTCGCGCTATGGAAACGTCGACGAGGAACCGCTCTGTCGGAATTCCGGCTTCTCGAGTTGCGTCGAGAATTTGACGCAACTCTGCAACGCCCTGTAACCCCAGTTCGCTACCTTGCAACGCAGCTTCCAAGCGCTCAAGAATTTCAACATTCGCGCCCATCGCACAAGCTATCTCCAAAATTGAGCGCGCTTGCTCTTCCGTGGCGCCAGCCGTCTCCGCCATTTCGGCAACAACGGCGTCGGCGCCTATCTTCGCTAACTTATCGAGCGCGCGCAAGACCGGCGTCGCTTGCTCGCTAAGTCCGAGCTTCTCGAGGGCGCCGTTGAGGATTTTACGACTGTTGACGTGCACCTTAAACTTGGTAAAAGCATCGTCCGTACGAAGATCAACCTTTTCAAGAATATCGTTAATTACGAACGCCGTCTCTATATCAGAAACAACGCTTGTCGTACCGATCGTATCGAAATCGCATTGCATGAATTCTCGATAGCGACCCGCCTGCGTATTCTCACCACGCCAGACCTTGGCAAGGTGATACCGCTTAAATGGGACTCCGAGCTCGGCGAAATGTTGCGCGGCAAACCGCGCAAACGGCACCGTAAGATCGAAACGCATGCCAACCTCGCGACCGCCAGAATCCTTAAAACGATAGAGTTGTTTATCTGTTTCTTCGCTGCCTTTGCCCATAAGGATCTCGAGGTATTCGAGAACCGGCGTGTCGATAGGACAAAATCCATAACTTCGGTAAACGTTCGTCACGCGCTCAATGAGCTTTTCGCGCGGAATCATTGCTTCCGGTATGAAATCGCGAAACCCCTTCAGCGTACGTGGTTCGATTATCTTCTTGACTTGAGTTTTTTCAGTATTGGACACAGTTATAACCTTACGGCGTTATCATGGAGTTGAAAGCGCGCACGATTAAGAGCGCGCTCGAATATCCCAGTACATTCTCGACGACGCTTAACGACGAACGATTATTTAGCTCCTACGTCTTGCGTTTCACTCTCAATCTGATCGTAGAATTGCACGTATTTATCGCGGGTTTCGGACGATTTTCGCGCCGCGATCGCTTCTCGAGGGTGAACGTTATGTTGACCGGTTATATTGAACTGAGGCGAAGCGCCCCATTCAATAACGCGTTTAATCTTTTCCATTGCGTCTTCTAGACAATGGTAGACGGGTCGAAGGTTGTACTGAGCGGGGTTGACAGTCGCGAGTAGCAGTTCCATGGGACAGTTGCCAGCGCCGCGCCCTAAACCGCCAAAGGACGCGTCGAGTCTCGTTGCTCCAAGCTGGGCGGCGAGCAGTGTGTTCGCAAACGCTAGTTGCATATTATTGTGGAAATGAGCGCCCACTTCCTTACCGGCGCTCGAGGCGTACTCGAAATACTTTTTAGCGAGATATTCCGTCTGTAATAAGGTAAGCGAGCCAAATGAGTCGACGATAACGAATGCGGACGCAGGCGTCTTAACGAGTCGTTCGAGAATCGCGTCGAGTTCACTCTCCTCGACAACCGTAACCGCCATGAGATTCGCGCTTACTTCATAGCCCTTCTCATACGCGTCCTCAATCATAGCAACCGCTTCGTCGGTCTGATGCGCGTAGAACGCAACTCGGATCATATCGAGCGGACTTTGCGATTTCGGCAAGACGTCCGTTTTCCACTCGGATTTCGCAGCGTCTATCATACATGAAAGTTTAACGTTTGTCGGATTATCGCCGACGATTCGGCGAAGATCGTCCTCTTTGCAAAATTTCCAGAGTCCGTTTTTATCAGGAGAAAACAGTTTATCGGAGTTCTTATAGCCGAGCTCCATATAGTCCACGCGCGCGTCTACGCACGCGCGATAGATTGACGAAACGAATTCGTCGGTGAAGTAGTGGTCGTTCACGAGCCCGCCGTCGCGTATCGTGCAGTCGAGCGTCTTAATTCTTGGGTCGGAAATGGTCCACAGCGGAGTCATTGATTATTCCTTTATATCTCGTGCTGGTCGGCGCGCGAATTGTGCCAGACTGGCGCGTCCGGCTACCTCCGACCGACTTTAGCTAAAGAATACCCTAGAATCTCGACGGCGTCAAGAATGCGAACGGTAAAATGACAAGGGAATGATTGGTTCGAGCTTTTTCTGATCGGTAAAAACGGACTGGGGCGTTTACAGGAATCGAAAATACGCGAAAATAACAAGGAACGACGAACGTTTGACGCGCAACTGGCGCTACGCTCGTTCATGCCAATCTGGAGCTTACCATGAAGAATTCGATTATGATCGGCGATCTGAGTGTTTCGCCGCCTGTACTCTCTGCGCCTATGGCGGGATACACGAACTACGCATATCGCGAGCTACTGCGGCGACTAGGCGGCGTCGGACTCATTGCCACAGAAATGGTCAGCGCGCGCGCTTTCGCTTACATGGGAGAGCGTGGCGACGAACAGCCGGCAAGATTATGGGGAGTCGAGAACGAACCGCGACCGCTCGCGGTGCAAATCTGGGACAATTGTCCCGAGACGCTCGAAGAGCTGGCAACTACGCTGGCGCATAAATTCGACGTGAGCGTAATCGACCTGAACTTCGGCTGTCCAGCGCCTGCAATTGCAAAACGCTCGGCCAGCGGTTCTTTCCTCTTGCGCAATCCAGACAAGGTTGGCGAGCTGGTCGGGCGCGTCGCGCGCGCGTGCGCTCCCAAGCCAGCGACCGCGAAGATTCGATTAGGACTCACAGCCGATACGATCAACGCGCGCGACGTAGCTCAGGCAGTCGAAGAATCCGGTGGAGCCGCGCTAACCGTGCACGGACGCACCGCGCGTCAAATGTATTCCGGACGCGCAGATTGGGACGAAATCGCGAAGGTCAAGGACGCGCTGGCGCGGATTCCGCTCATTGGCAACGGCGATATAACTACAGCGCAAGGGGCGGTTGAACGTTTGACGAACTACCCAGTCGACGGCGTCATGATAGGTCGCGGAGCACTTGATCGTCCGTGGATATTCCGCGAAATAGCCCAAATTCTGCGCGGCGAGGAGCCGCAACGGACGCCAACGCTATTGGAGCAGCGCGATCTGCTCCTAGCGCACTATGCGCTCGTCGTCGAGCGTTTCGGCGTCGAGCGCGCTGTTACGCTTATGCGCAAGTTCGCCTGCCATTATTCCAAAGGTCGACCGGGCGGTCGTAATTTCCGCGACAAAATTGGTCGCGTACAATCGGAGCGGGAATTTCTCGACATTGTTGAGAATGAATTCGTTGTAGTCGAGCCAGAGTCGAATTAGCGCGCTATGAGAAATCTGATAAAAATGCGCGATCGGATAATAATGCTATTGACGGGACAGTCGGGATACTCTAATATCCGACAGCGGACGACGGAGTCTGCCTGCACGCGTTCACGTTATACTGCGCGCGTGGAGAAATCGTAAGGGTAATATGGATATTAGAGTCGATCAATGGTTCGTGCAATAATAGCGGGCACAGGTTCATATCTTCCGGAGCGAGTCGTAACGAACGACGAGCTCGCGGAACGATTGCCTAAGACGTCCGACGAATGGATATATTCGCACACGGGCATCCATGCGCGTCATATTGCGGCGCCGGACGAGTCCGCGTCGGCAATGGGATATGAAGCGGCGGTTCGCGCAATGGAGCAGGCAGGCGTAACGTCGGACGAGCTAGGGCTCATTATAGTGAGCACAGCGACGCCAGACTACGCGCCGACGCCGCTAACGGCATGTATACTTCAGGATCGCCTGCAGGCGACGAACGCCGCCGCGTTCGATATGAGCGCTGCGTGTTGTGGGTTCATCTATAATCTTGAAATAGCAAAGAACTACTATTATAACCCGCGTTTCACCGCTCCCATCCTGCTTGTAGCGACTGAAGTCATGTCGCGTAAGGTAGACTGGAACGACTACAAGACGTGCATTCTCTTCGGGGACGGCGCCGGCGCAGTCGTGATTAAACCTGTTTATGACGCAGCAGAGCCGACAAGCGGGGGAATTATCGATTCTGTTATGATGGCCGACGGCGCGGGCGGTAAACACCTCCTGCTTGAGGGCGGGTGTCGATCATCGGACTCGTTGCATCATCCTTTAGCTCACGTATTACAGATGGGCGGACAGCAGGTCTACACATTCGCGACGAAGGCGATTTCAGAAGTAACACAGACGTTGATGGCGCGCAATGCGCTAACGATGGACGAAATTTCGCGGATCGTTCCACATCAAGCGAATTATCGTATAATTCGCTCCGCCGGCGCAAGGCTGGGACTTGATACTGACGAGAAATTTTATATCAACGTGGAACGCGTTGCTAATACGGCTTCGGCGTCGATTCCTATCGCGCTCGACGAGATGAATCGCGGCGGTCAGCTTGCTCGCGGCGATAAGATAATACTCGCTGGGTTTGGCGCGGGTCTAACTTACGGCGGAAATTATATTGTATGGTAGCGTGTTCGTAATAACAACAGAAAAATGCGCGCCGGAGCGTCCATGAGACGCAAATTAAGAGTAACCCGGCGAGTCTAGGGCGGCGACCCATGGCGAGCTTACTTCGTCGTCTTAGTCGCCGCTCGCTTTTTTTTGAGATTGCAGGACGGACAATATGAAAACGTCATTGGTTACGGGTGCGACCGGTCAGGACGGCTCCTATTTAATTCGCAAGCTACTGTCCGAAGGTCGGCGTGTTTGCGCGCTCACGCGTCGAGTTTCGACCTCGAATATGGCGAGGATAACGGATCTCAAGCCTGGCGTTCAGGAAAACGGTTCCGAATTGGTCTATTGCGTCGGCGACCTTACAGATTCTCCGAGTCTCATGCGCGTTTTTGACGAGTATGCGCCTGACGAGGTATATAATCTCGCGGCGCAGTCGGACGTCCGCGTCTCGTTTGACGTGCCGGAATATACCGGCGAGGTCGACGCGCTCGGCGCCTTGCGATTATTAGAATGTATTCGGCAACTTGGATTAACGAAAAAAACGAGGTTCTATCAGGCTTCGACCTCGGAGTTGTTCGGCGCCGTGCGAGAGAAACCGCAAAGTGAAACTACGCCTTTTGCTCCTAGAAGCCCGTATGCAATCGCAAAACTGTACGCATACTGGACGACCGTGAACTACCGCGAAGCTTACGGGATTTTTGCCTGTAACGGAATCTTGTTTAATCATGAAAGTCCATACCGCGGCGAAAACTTCGTTACCCGTAAAATTACCCGCGCCGCCGCAAGAATATACTACGGCTTACAGGAAAAATTGAGAATGGGAAACCTCGATTCACGGAGGGATTGGGGACACGCGCAAGATTATGTGGATGGAATGTTTCTCATGCTGCAGCACGATTATCCCGACGACTACGTGCTAGCGTCAGGCGAACAGCATTCTGTGCGTGAATTCCTTGAAATAGTCTTTCGTAAACTAGACTACGACCTTGAATGGCAAGGGCATGGAGTCGACGAGAAGGGAATTGATCGTCGTACGGGTAAAACGCTGGTGGAAATTGCGGCGGAATTCTTTCGCCCCACCGAGGTAGACTATCTATGCGGCGATGCGACGAAAGCTCGTAAGATCCTCAACTGGCGACCGAAACATTCCTTTGACGGTCTTATCGAAGATATGGTACGTCATGATTTAGAGCTTACACAACATGAAAAAAAGGCGCTCGATAAACTTTGAAGATTCGACGCCTTTAGGGCTCGTTGACGCCGTATTCAAATTGGTCTTGACCGTTCCCTATGGAATACGGCGCGGTTTTGCATGATGAAACCGACTAAAACGCGGCGCTACGTGTCGTCGATTTCCTGCTGTAATATGTGCAAGTCGACGTCCTAATCATTTTGAAAGCGCTCTTGTGCCTGATTGAAAACGTAGGCAACGGCGCGCTTTATCGGAAGAAGTAAGACAAATGGTCGACTATATATGAACGTTTTTTGTCGCTCGACTGAATCTAGCGTCTTAAAAAGTGTTTTTCAAGAGCAACAAAGAGCCTCCTTACAAGACGTCGCCTAGTTTACTCCTAGAAAAGCGTTCGGCTGCCTACTGGATCACGTCCGCTATTTCCACCCGAAAACCGCGTATATTTAAAGCAGAGCTAAGGTCGGTCCAATTTCGCGTTGCAGACCGACACAATTCTGGTTTATTGCGACATGCCCAACACCCTCCGCGAGCAACTCGACCTAACCTTTTTTCCAACCCGAAAGGGTCAGTTACAGACTCTTTCGGGTACTCGCTAAGCCAATCTTCACACATTTCCCATACGCCGCCGTGCATATCAACAAAGCCCCACGCATTCGCGTAGTTTGCCCAACCGACAGGTTTCGTTCCGTCGCCGACAACGTTTAATTTGCTCGCGTCCCATTCGTCCCCCCAGGAAAATCGAGTAGTTGTGCCAGCGCGGCACGCATATTCCCATTGCGCCTCGGTTGGAAGTTGAAATTTCATACCGCTAGGCGCGCAATTACCGTTCAGCCATTTTATGTACTCCTGAGCGTCGTCCCAACTAACATATACCACAGGATGCGATAGACTCTCCTCAAAGGTTAGATCGTCCCACCCAAGACGCTTCCAGTTACTGGTACTGCCGCGAGTCCGTTCGGGCAACGTTTTGTACCCCGACGCGTCCGCAAACCTCTTAAAAGCCTCCACTGTTACCGGAGATTCGCCTAGCCAAAAACCACGCGTAAGCGTTACTTCATGAAGCGTCTCATTATTTTTACTCCCCTCCTCTTCTATCGGACTCCCCATCAGAAACGTTCCCGGCGGGCAATAATGAAAATTCGTCTTGAGCCCCAGAATATCAAGTTGCCAAACGTCGCCAGGTTGCGGCGCGGTGGGACGCGTCGTAGCGTCGTATATGAAATGCGTCCTCGTCTCCTTAGCGCATGGCGCCGCTGTAGGAGGCGTCATAGGTGGAACGCTTGGTTGCGTCGCATTGTCACAAGCTTCGCCAACCGATTCTACGTCACTCGTCGCGGCGATCATTCGCAAACTACGCAAATCGCGAACGTAGCCAAGAATTTTAGAAAGTCGTCTTCTGAGAAGAGGATTGGACGTATTCTCATCGTACAACGTTCGAATCTCAGACTCTAGCTTGTCGACAAGATCTCGATAAGGGTATTCAATTTCGTTAGACACTGCAAACTCCTTAAACTTACCGTCAACTGCCCAAACCAACACGCTATTACGTAAAAGAGTAAAAGAGTGAAAAACATTCTAAAGCGCAAAGGATTGTCTATGTTTGTGAAAACGTTGCTCAAACATATAACAACGCGTTTGACTCACTGGATGGGCGTTTCCTCCCTCATCTCAATCCTAAATCCAAGATAATTCTTTCGCGTATCGGCGGGGTATCCAGAGCGATATGCAGAACGACACAGACGACTATGCGCAAGCCAACTTCCCCCACGAATGACGTGAATCGTATGGTTGCTCGTCGTAAACTCTTCGCCTGGAGGGCATAACTCGGAACCGGCAACGTCTTCGCACCATTCCCAGACGTTGCCGATCATATCCTTGAGACCCCAGGCGTTCGCGGCAAAGACCCCGCAGGGCGACGTTTCAACATATCCGTCGTTAAAAAATACTTCCCAGCGACCTTTATATTCGGAATTCATATCGCACGCTTCGTCGTAAAAGTTTGCGTTACCTTTACCGCCCTCGGGCGTCTTGCCCCACCAATACGGAGTAACAGTCCCTGCGCGACATGCATACTCCCAATGCTCTTCCGTTGGCAACGAGAATATTACGCCGGCAGGCGCTAGCTTGTTAATCCTCTCAAAAAAGCGCTGGCAATCCTCCCAACTTACGTTCACGACCGGCAGGTTGTTGCTATCCTCATTCTGGTTTTCACTCGGTTTTTCACCCATAACGGTATTCCACAACTCCTGGTTCGTCTCCAGTTCCGCCAGCCAGAATCCAGTCGTAATCTCGACTTCGTGTTGTTTCTCTACGGCGTCGCGTCCAACTTCGTCCTCAGGACTGCCCATCATGAATCTACCGGGCGCAATCCACCGAAACTTTACTGGTAGACCTGCGATATTTACCGTTCGCTCACTCATAGCGGGCTCGGTCATTTCCAATCGAAACCCTAAGTAGCCTCCGCGAAAATCAGTGGAACGACTTTCACGACAAGCCGAACGGCACATTCTAACAGCATTCTGAAAATCGCCTCCGCGAATTATTCGCTTGGACTCGTCGTCCTCACTTACGTCGGCGCACCATTCGCTAACGTTGCCGTGCATATCCTTCAATCCCCAATCGTTCGCAACAAAGGTTCCAACCGACGCCGAGCCAGCATTGCCGTCGTCGAAAGGGAATGCCATCCAACCTTTTCCAAACTCTTTTCGACCTGAAAGATCATAGCCGTTGATTCTACCTTCACCTTGTTTAGGCTCGTCTCCCCAACAATACGCAGCAGGGCTCCCTGCGCGGCAGGCGTATTCCCAATGCTCTTCGGTTGGTAGCGAGAAGCTCACGCCGTTCAGCGAAAGTTCATTGAGCTTTCTGAGAAAATCTTGGCACTCGTTCCAACTCACGTTTTCAACGGGTAGATTAGCTATGTCGGCGTTCTGATTCTTACTCGGATTACTCCCCATTACGGCGCGCCACAGCTCCTGGGTCGTTTCCGTTTCCGCCAGCCAAAACCCCGTTGTAATCTCGACGTCTCGTTGCGCTTCGTTGCCGCTACGATAAAGTTCCTTTTCGGGACTGCCCATCGTAAACTTACCAGGCTCTATCCAAATGAATTTAATCGGAATTCCGACGATATTCATCGTTTTCTCACGAATCTCGTGCGGGCGTCCGTCGATTTTACTCCTGACGGTCCCCAGTAATTTATCGACGTCAGGATCGTCTGGCAAGATTTCTTTCGCTTTCTCGAGCAGTTCGAGAGCCTCGCGGAATGTCCCTTGGTCACTCAAACGTTTCCCTTCAGAATACAACTTCCCGGCTTCTTTTTTTACCATGACGACGTTATACAACTCGTCGATCTCAGGCGCGTCAGGAAGATATTTCTTCGCTTTCTTTAGCGCTTCGATCGCATCCTCAAATTCACCTTGCCCAATCAGACGTTTCGCTTCAGAATACAACTTCCAGCCAGGCACACGCGGATCCTTGAAGAGGACTCGACTGTCAATTTCAGCAAGAGTAGCTCCTTTACCGACGGTGAAGGTCGGCTCCTGTTTACAATGATAAATAGCGCTCGCTTCTTTGGGAATGCGATCTTGCAGGTATGTGCGAATTTCCCCCATGGTAACGACTCCATCCATATCGACGTCGGCTTTAGGGGATTCTCTATTTATTGCATCGAGAAGAACGCGTGTAAAAATGCCATTACCGTCTTCGTCGTTCCGTGCAACAGGATCTTCAGGAGCGTCTATTCCCTTCGTCGCCTTCGCCTCGTATGAAAGCTGCCCTTGCTTGCAACTTTGCGTCAGTACGACTCCTCGCGGAACATTGACGATCGTTAGAACGTTCGACGTCAAACTACGCGACGGTAACTCGTCGCGGCACGCGTCCACGCAAAGCCACTTGAAACACGCTCGAGACTTCGACAATCGCTTCATCATATCGTCAATGGGAACCTTATAAGCGTCCTTATCATCCGGCACAAAGTCGCGAGGCGCGTAATACGATCTTTTACCTTCTGAGAAACCATGACCGCTGAGGAAAACAAACGCGATCGAATTCTTTGTGAGACCGTTTAGAAACTTATCGTAGTTCTTTTTGATCGAGCTTTCGGTCGTGGTCTTATAAATGTCAGAATTCTCCGTCTTCAGAACGATCATATTCTCCTCTTTAACGCCCAGCTCTTTAAAAAACTTGTGAAGCTGATCAACGTCGCGTTCGGCGAATTTCAGATTAGGAACTCCCTCTGTGTAGCCATTCGTACCGACTAAGAAGACGTGCCATTCGGTTGCGCCAGGGGTCGTGTCATCTTCGCCTCCACTAAGAATCGTCCACACAAGGAATCCGAGCATGATCAAACACAAACTCGCGCTAAAAAGGCGTCTCGACCACCTATTCTTATTCCCACGACGTTCTTTAATTTCGCTCGTACCGCTCACAGGATCACCTCGTAATCGTGCGTTAACGATTTTAACCAACTCTACCGCGATTCGATCATCGACGACCATCGTACAATATTATAAGGGTAAAGCGCACCCCGACAAGTTCGACTAAATGAATAATGCAAAAGCACGCGACTTCTTGATCGCTGTAGGGTAAAAATAGGGATTTTAACAAATAGAATGCCGTCACGACCGGATTTTTGCGCGCAGGCATATAGCTTGAAATGCCCTCGCAGACGCTGTATAATACGCATGAGATTTCGAAAAGCGGTTTCGAAATTAGAGGCTAACCATAAAATCAGGGTCGCATATCATGACACATTCGCGCACAACCGCCGCGCTCGTCGCCGCGTTCCTAGCGTTTACTTTCGTCCTCTCTACATCCTCCTTTGCCGTAGAGCGCGTACTCGTCGTCGGGGACAGTATTACCGGTCACTCGATGAACCTTCCTTACGGTTACGGGCACGAAGTCCGCAACGCGCTCAAAGAATCTAACGCCGACGTCGAATTCGTACCGCTCGGTGGAAGCGGTCAGACTATTTTCAGCTGGCGGAATATCATCAAACGTTCCTATACCGATAATTTCCGACTTGATATCGAAGGGATCATGGTTAAAGAGGAATTCGATAAAGGCGCCGATTCAATACTCGTTCATCTCGGCATGAACGACGCGCTCCAGCCGTCAATTCCGTCCGACGAAGAGGGCTTCAAATCATGGCGTGCCGAATATAAGTCGCTCGTCGCAGATTTGCGCGCGCGCGTGCCGAATGTCAAACGCGTTATTCTAACGCCGCCAACTTTGCTCACAGAAAATCCCTACGCGTTTAAAAACGTTTTTATGGATCGACTTGCCAAAATCGTCGACGACGTCGCACAGGAAGAGAACTGCGAATTCTACGACGCGCGTCAAGAGTTCAAGGAGCATTTCATCTACGCAAGAACTCGGAATCCAGAATTCAGAATCACGCTCGATTTTGTTCATCCTAATCAATTCGGGCATCAGATCATGACCTACTCCTTCCTCAAGGCGCTCAAACTCAATGAAATTGCCGAAAAGTACTATCAAGACAAGGTCGATCCTATCCTGCGTGAAGTCGACGATAAGCCCGCGCTTGCTCTCTTCGTCAACGACGTCAAACTCGATTCCAAAGCTCTACCGGACGACAAAAACGATCTCGTTCCCATCGAAATTGTAGGGCGAATCTTTAACGTAAAAATCGACGAACTCAATCTAGAAGCGGACAAGCTCGTCGTTAAAAAGATAGAAGAGACCAACCCGGGCGAATTCCGCGCTACCCTAGACGCGCCCATTCTCTCCTTTCCAACGACTATACTAGTAAACTGCGGTACAAAGCCTGTAAAAGCACGACTCAACGCGCCTTATTTTGCGACTACAGGCGTGCCTATGAAGTCCTATCAGTACCCGGCGCTCGATAAATTCCCAAGCGATCAAACCCAAACTGAGCTTGACACGCTCCTCGCGGCAGGTAAGAATCCGCTCGCGACGTCTGCCGGCGCTTCAAAAGAGTGGTTCGCGTATTACCCGACTGCAGATAAAACAGGCGCCGATAATCCCAATGCTATCGATCTTGCCGATCTCGCGCCAGCCAATGCGTTCGACGCGGCATACGTCATACGCTACGTCGTTAGTCCTAAGGCACAAAGGGCAACCTTAAAGCTACACACCGAAGGGTTCAGTACAACGACGTATCAACGCGTCTATCTGAATGGTCGCGAGATTTACTTCGACTGTCTTTCGCCTCGATCGCCGAAATGGCAGGATTCCGTAGAAGTTGAATTGCACGCTGGACTAAATTTGCTAGGCGCGCGCGTCGATCACACTCATTGGCAGTGGGCGGTTTCCTTCTCCTTTGAAGGCGCAGACGGGCATACCTTTTGATATGCCGACTTGACAAAACGTTGTTCTCGGTTAGAATGACCTACCGTGGTTGCGGTAATAATCACGTAGAAATGGTCGAGTAGCTACTAATGGTAGAGCGTAAGTCCGGATCTGATCCATCGGGCTTACGCTTTTTTTATGCGGCGCCCACTACTCAAAGGAGAAGCAGCAATGACGCAAAGCGCTACACCCGTTCGTCCACGCGTGTGGACGACGACGTTCGTAATTCTTATTCTCATTTCGCTCGCAGGCACGGGAGCAGTCGACGCGTTGCAGGCTGGGCTTCCAATTCATATCGAGGCGATCGGTCGCAGTAAGTCGACGAGCGGGCTCTTAGTAACGGTCTTTGCGCTTGCCGGCGTAGCGCCGTTCCTCCTTTCAGGCGCGCTTGCCGACAAGTTTGGTTGTCGAGGCGTGTTAATTGGCGGTAGCGCTTTCTTTCTCGCCGGAACATTGGGTCCGCTTCTCTGGTCAGGAGTCGGCGCTCTCTTCTTCTTTCGCATTTTACAAGGTATCGGTTTTGCCGGTGTGAACGTAGCGTCTGCGGCGGGCGCGTCGAATATTCTTCCTCGTGAACGTATGGGGGAAGGGCTCGGCTACTACGGACTCGGGCAGTCTATCGCGATCGCACTTGGACCGGCGTTAGGGCTTATGCTCGTCTCGCATTCGCCAGCGACCCCGCGTCTGATGTGGCAAGTTCTAACGGGACTCGCAGCATTCTGCGTTTTAGCAAGCACGATCTGTATGTGCGACGCGCCGCGATCGAAGACGCCGGCGAGTGAAGAGCGAGGAATCGTCGCTCAAACTCGCGGACTCAAGGGATTTTTATCCCTCTTTTTCGAAAAAGGCGCTATTACGCCGTCGATTATGATACTAATCTATGGCGTTGGAGTCTGTTCAACGATTGTTTTCGTAGGGCTTTTTAGCGAAACGCGCGCGTTTGGATCGGCGAGCGGGTTCTTTATTATTTCCGCCGCCGCAATGCTAGCGACGCGATTCGGCTCGTCGCTCTTTATGGACAAATATCCTCCAATCTATATCCTGATACCCGCCGCCGCAATGTCGTCCCTTTCGCTAGAAAGAATACAATTAACTAATAACAATCACTTACAGTATCCGCGAAGCCACAACAGAGCCACTACAGGTCGAACGGACTCGGCAGATTAAGATCGTTGAGGTCTGCGTAGTTGTATATACGGAACGACCGAGTTGGCGGCGCCACGCCGTCGGCTAGGAGCGTACCGTCGGTCGCGATTAAAACAGGAGTTTCTTTTGGCGAACCGTCGTTGTTAAGGGCTCGGTACATCTGACCGTTGTAGGCGTAGTAGTAACTGCTATTCGCCTTGACGATGTTCCATCCGGCAGTTTTGTACTGCAGACGATACGTTACGTCGTAAGTCGTCTCTGATTCCGTTACCGTCGACGAGTAGCTCATATCTGAGAGTCGCACGGTTCCGATAGGGAATCCCCAGAGGTCTGAACCGTTGATACAGCCTAGATAGTTGAGAATCGTCGAAAGCGGGTTTGAGTATTCCCTTCTCTGATAGTTGAGGTTGAGGATCCCCTTTTTGAAGATTAGAGGGTCTTCAAAGAAGAATCCTAGCGAGTTGACGTTGTACTTGTTATCGAGGTCGACGCCGTCCGCTTCGTCATAGGTTTCAACCGAGGCGTCGAAGTTGAGAATGACGGTGTCCTCCTCTTCTTCTTCACCAGACGACTCGCGCTTCGGCGAGCCGCTGAGCGTGTAGGAGACCTCCCACATGAAGTAGTTCCCACGCGGCCCGATATATCTCGCCGACCGATCGGAATAGGTAACTCCCGCCCAGGTGGTCCCGCGTTCGTCGCAATAGTAAGCGCCTAACGCGGGTAGTCGCGCCGACTGCATGATATTCATCGACGAGTCGGCAGGGTCGTCTGAGAATGCGGCGTACGTTACGCTTCCGGAGATGTTCGTTAGCGGATACCAATTGACAAGCGGTCTCCCTTGCGAGTCCCACGTTACTACTCTGACATATGACCCGGTGAAAGACTCGCGTATATTACGTCCGTCCGCCTTCACGTCTGCTTTAACTACTGACATTTCGTTTCTCCTATTACCCGAAGACGGCGACGCCGCCGTTCCCTTGTTGCATGAGCATGACCATCTGTTGAAGATATAGATTGTTCTCTTGCGCGATTAAGTTGCCTTCCTCCTGCGTGGAGTGTATCTGCTTCGTCGTTGTCTGCATTGTGGACTCCCACGCGGTCGGAGCTTGTCGCGCGATCAACGCTTTGTAAAGGTCGGACGAACCCGCTTGAATTGAGGTGCCCGCCGTTGTTTTTGCTTTACCGCTCTTCATCTCCTCAATAGCGGAATCGGCGCCTACTGCTTTCGACGCCTCTTGGTATTCCTTAACGGCGTTCTGCCAGACAGCGGCGTATTCTTCCATGGAAACAAACGCTTTATTCGCGTTGAGTTTTGCCATTGTCTCTTGGAATTTCTGCAACGGCGACTTGAGCGACTCCATAATCGAGTCGACGTTCAAAGAGCTACGCGCGTCGTCGCGGATCCGCTTGGCTTCCTCAGCCTTTTTCTTTTTAGCTTCCTCGCGCTCTTGCTTTTCGCGCGCTTTAATAATCGTATTGAGATTATTAAGAGCCTTTGTTTTGTCGTTCTCGGCGATCTCGCCTTTCTTTGCCGCCTCAATAATAGCGCGACGTTGCTTCTCGAGATCGTCGCGCCATGTTCTCCCGCCCTTCGCGATTGCTTCGGCTTCCTCTTGAAGACGGTCGAGTCCCAGACGCGACTTTGCCGCCGAGGTTGCCGCTTCCAGCTCTTTTCTCTTGGCGTTGTTTATGTCTTTTTGCATTCTGGCGTACTCTTCGTCGGAGTACAAACCGGCTTCGTGCGCTTTCTTTAAATCGTCCATCATAGAAGCGTACTTTTCAGTCGTTGTTTTAACCTTTTCAGTCGCCGGGAAAGTCGCCGTCATAGCCGCTTTCGCTTGCGCGTTGAGTTGCTCCATTGCTTTGTCGAAGACGGACAGGTCGGCGCCCTCTGTTTGCAGGTATTCAAGCCACTGTCCCCTCTTCTCTTCCAAGTCGGCTAGGATTGACTCCGCCTTCGTTTTAGGAGTCGCGTCGGCGGATAGGTCGACTCCCGTACGTTTAGCGACTTCGTCGGCGTACTGCTTAGCAAGCGCCGCCTTGGCGTCTTGAAGCTGTTTGTCAGTTACGTGCCCTGCTTCAAACTCCTCTTGCCACTTTCTGATTTTATCCGCGTAACTCTCCTGCGCCTTCATGAGATTAGAGACCGACTCGCCGAACTCAATCCCTTGTTCCTGCGCGAGCTCTTCCGCTCTCTTTTCATACGCCGCGCCGAGTATCTCCGCTTGTCGCGACAGATCGTATTTATCAGTTGCAAAGGCTTCTTTGATGACGTCAAACATATCTTTGTCAGTACTCTTTTTGACGTCGAGCCCGAGCTGACTAACAAGATCGTCGGTATTCTTCGTTTGAACAGCTTTTCTCGCTTGTTCAGCTTGTTCGCTGGTAATTAAATTGTCTTCCAGAGCCTTGGCAATGAGTCCGAACTCGTCCATGAGTTCGTCGGTCGCTTTCGGCAGTTCGACTCCGAGTTTATTAAGGAGGTCGTCGAGCGCTACGTCTTTTGCACGTTTGAGCGCGTCGTTGAGTTGTTCTTGCGTTACTAGCCCTTCGTCGACGAGTTTATTCCACTGTTCCGTTACGCCTTTGTAGCTCTCCGCTGTGATTTTAGGAATATCGGTTTGATCCATATACGAAGAGATACCGGACTTACGAAGACGCTCTGCGCGTTCGCGTTCCGCGTTGGCGGCGTCTTCTGCGGCGTCCACTTCGCCGGCGCGCACTTTCGCTAGGTCTTCGTTGAGCTTGGCGAGGTAGTCGCGAAGTTTCTTTTCTTTCTCCTGTGTCGCCGCCAGTTCCTCAGGTTTCATCCTCCCTTTTTGGGCTTCCCACTCCTTAAGGATTATTTCAGCCATTTCCATCTCTTTAAGGAGGCGTTCCTCTTCTGTAGTCATTGAGTCAACAGCCCGTTTAACAAAATCTGACGCAACTTTGTTAAACTCAGCAATAATATTTGATCTTTCATTAGAGGCGATTTCAAATTTATCCCTTGCTTTTTTCGTCTCCAAATGGTAAGCCATCCCGGGCAATTGGTATGACGTGCCGTAGGTCGCGAGGGTCTCTTGACGTCTCATTGCGTCCCTATTGGCGGCTTCTAATTCGTTTTTCGCTTTTTTATAACGTTTCGTCGCTTCTACATAATCCGTTATAATATCTCGGATATCTCTGTCATGTTTAAATGTTGTCGTCTGCAATGCGTCGCCGAGTGAAGAAATGGATTTTCCAGCCTTCGCCGCTTCCTCTGCTAGCTGTTTAAAGTCCTCGGAGAGCTTAACTTCTTTTGCGGCTTTTGCGGTGAAGTACCATGCTCCTAACGCGGCCGCCACGCCTCCGAGCACAGCCGTGAGCGGCATTAAACCAGCTGGTAGCATTTGGAAGAATACCATCATGCTCTTCGCTTTTTTAGCGGCGTCCCAAGCCTCATAAAAACCGTCTTTATAACGTTTCAAAGTGAGTATTCCAGCTTTCGCCCCTTCGCCCATTGCGACAACAGCTTCTCGCGCGTCTTTAAGCGCGTCTGCAAAATTAATAGCCGACTGAGCGCCGCTCAACGCGCCTGAAATTATGTTCCCGATTTCTACAAGCTTCTGCGCATTTGGTCCGCCAAGTTCGGCGATATTCCCTGTTATTTGAGAAACAACGTCTCCAAGACCTCGGAAACCGTCGCTCACAGAACTTCTAATATCATCCCACTCTTCTTCTAGTTCCCGAGCTCTTTCCTTTGCTTCTTTGGTCTGGTCGATTATCTTTTTAGACTCGTCGCCTATTTTTCGGATGTTGCCTTCCTCGTCAGCGAAGAGCCTGCCTTTTATCTGCGCGTTGGAAAGTCCGTCAAAGAACCTTCCATAAGCGTCTGTCACTCTTCCAAGGTCGTCGATATACTGCCCCATTTCCACGCGCCATCGTTCCAAACCGTCAACGAGGTTACCGTTGGCGTCATAGGAGTGAGCGAGACCGTCGGTTCCTTTTTTAACCTCAATAAGACTGTCCGCAAGTTCGCCGTTAGCTTTTCTCACGTTCCCGAGATCGTCGACGTACATTCCGAGTTTCTGCTGAAGCGTTGTTAAACCTTCAACGAGATGATCGTTTTTATCGCGGATTCTTCCTGCTTCGTCGACGTACATTCCGGCCTCGCGGCGCCATTTCGCAAGACCTTCAACGATTCGCTCAACGCCGTCGACTTTAATAACCTGTCGTCCAAAAGCGTCGCGCATGACGTCGCTGGCTTTTTTCGCCTCTTTTGCGCTCTGTCCAAACGCTTTGACAACGCCGTTAAGTTTAATTTCGAGATCGCCGAAGTCGCCGGTTACGCGTACGTTTGCGCCAATATTATTTGCCATGGTGTTTTCTCCTTCTTATCTTGGGAAGCCGTTTTCGGGGTCTTGACGAATACCGCCGCGTCGGCGCGCCTTGCGTTGACTGCGAATATTAGCGACCTCTTGTTGAATCGCTTTCTGAATTTCTTCGTTAAGGTATTTGGAAATGAGGTTGTCGAGAATCGGCATACTGCTTATTTTAGCGTCGCGCAGGAAGCGCGCCGGGTGGCGATAGGGGACGCCGCCGCGGCGGAAGCCGCCTTCGTGATATTGACCGTAGTAACCGGGGTCGGGGAAGTAGACGTTACGCGTTCCATGCTTGATACTCCACTTGCGACCGGAACGGAATCTGAACCCTGTCATTGCGAAGATCTTGTGATTCTCAAGATAATCAACGACTTTGTTAGCGATTGCCTGCGATAATTCCCAATGTGGTCGACCTAATTTCATTGACGCCACGATCGCAACGCGCGCCGTCCATTCGTCTAGCGCTTTGTGGATCGCAATAGCCGCCGCGTCGTTGATACCCTCTAAGTCAGACGCGATGTTTTCAAGAGCGCTTACGAAATCATCTTTATAGCCTATCGACATATGCTACTCCTATTTGTCACATCGTCGCTGGCACGACCCGGAGCCCGGGCTGGCGTTTCGCGCTACCGCGCGGTTCTGTAATCGTCGCTCCCGTTGGTCGCTTGCATTATTAGCGACGCTAGCGACCAACGGGAGCGGGTTTTCCTCTCCGAGCGGAAGCTCGAATCGCCCGTCCGGCTTCGGACCGCGCGGTAGCGCGAACTAAAAAACTCCGAACATAGCCATCATTTCTTCGACTGTCTTCTCTTCTTCTTTCTTTGCCTCCGATGGATCCGGAAAGAGCACGAAGTCGCCGAGCGGTTTACCGCCGACGCATTGCATTTGAGTTAATCGGGCAAAAAGAAAGTCCTCGCGCCGCCAGTCGAGTGGTCCGTAGATAAGAAAGGCGCTCTTCCATAAATCCAATTCCCACTGCGGTAGCGCGAGGACTTCCTGTATCGACTTACGCAACGTCCACGCGAGGCGGACGACGAACGCGAAGTCTTCTCCGTCTATTAGTTTTTTTTAGCGGTTTCCAACTCGCCGCCTTCGGTCTTGAGACCATGAGTAAAGACTCGGAAGATCGGCGTAAAGGACGCGCGTTTAACTATCGCTCTATCGTCTTCCGATAGCAAGGCGTTCCCGTCGGCGTCGACGAGCGTCATGAGCGCGGCGTTGAAACCAGCGTTGTAGCGCGCGTCGTTGTCGGCGTCTTTATTGTAGAATTCGAGAAAGTAGTCGTTGAAGACCAGCTGCTCGAATCCGCCGAGCGGACGCAAGAACGCTTTGACTTCCTCGTTCCATTCATGGACGTCGATCGGCGTTAGTTCGCCGTTGTTGATAGGTTTAATTTGCATTTTTTGGTTCGCGCTACCGCGCGCTCCTTTCGATTTACGCGCCCGTTGGGCGCTTGCCTGATTAATAATGTAAGCGCGCAACGCGCGCGACTCCTCGTGATCGAGCGGAAGCTCGAACTAAAAAACTACGAATTCACCGCCCAAGTAATCTCATTCGACGACGTATTCCACGATAGCTTCGCGTCGCAACTCGTGACTGTACGAACCGGCATACCGGTAGGTTGCAGAGTGAGCGAGCCGGTGAAATTCTGCCCCGCTTCGCCGGTAAAGCCGCCGTCTTCTTGAATGACCGCCGCCGCCGCGAAGAAGACGTCGTATATTCGCGTTGTGCTGGTTCCAGTCTCCGTTGGGTTATACGCGCCCGCCATGAGGAGGCAGAGGAACTTATCGCCGACGCCTTCGAGCGTGAGCAACTGATCGAAGATCGTCGCCGCGTCGGCTGGTCGGAGTAGGTTGAAGGTCGCCGTGCCCGGCGTCGCGGAACCAGACGAAAAACGTTGATTCTTCGAGAGGTCGGTAATGAGCGGCGTTTGGGTCGTCTCGATCGTCGTGCCGTTCATTTGGAAGTTCGTCATTTTGTAGTCGGACGGAATGATCGACTTCGTATCCCACGTGAGTTGTCGATAGTCGACCTCGTTCAGTTTGTTGTATGCGGTTCCTTCCGACGGTTTCTGTTTGAAGAGCCCGATACAGAGTTGATATGCCTGCTCTAACGCCATGGCAATGTCCTTTCTTAAAAGTCGGTCGGCTTCTCATAAATTGTGAAGTCGACGTAGCCGTAAAATGATTCGCCGGTCGCGAGACCACGCGCGTCTGGCGACGTTGCGATCTCTTCTATCGTCCAGCCTTCTATTCGATTATCGCTCTTCAGTTCGTTGAGCGCGTTCCGAAGAGCGGTGTTCAGTACCCAAAGGGTTAGTGTCTCCGACTGCCGTTCGTTCTCACCTCGCGTTAATGCCGACATGGCGATCTCGCGTTTGTAGCCGCCGGAGATGAAGTTAATCTGATTGACGTCGCGAACGCTGAATTCGAGCGTTGGAGTACCGACCCATTCCCGATACGGATTATGGTCGGAGTACACCTCAATGTCGCCGTTCGGTAGATTCTCACGGCAGTAGTTCGCGAGTTCAACCGTCCAATCTGTTATCATTCATTGTTCTCCGTAGAGAATCTAAGAGAGTCGTTATTGAAGCTCGGCGAGTCAATAAAGAATTGCGGCGAGTCGTCAGCTATAAAAGAAGTCGCCGTCTCCAAAGCGCCTACGAGCCAGTAATTCGGGGTTAGTTCCATAACATTCTCCTTAAAATCTAGTATAGAATACAATGCGTTCGCCGTTCCTGGAATATCGCCAGTCCCAATATCTAGAAGAAACAGCGTTCCTCGTAATCACGTAGCGAGTAGTTGATTCATCGTCGTTCGTTACCACTAGCGCGTCGCCTTCTTCTGGTCTCAAATCAATAGCCGAAGTAGACCACACGCGTATTTTAATCGACCCTAAATAACCGCCGTCTAATTGCTCGTCGGTAACCGACTCCTGCTTAACCAAAATCGGGATCTCCTCCCCGCTCTTCTTAATAAACGTCGCCGAAAGCGCGTTGAACGCCCCTAGCTTACCCAAAGTTTTATACGGGTTCATGTCAATATCCGTTGAAAGTCAATGTTACCGTCTCAAATACCGGCGTGATTAAACCTGTCTCCGCGTCCTCCGTGAAGCCTGTTAGCGCTTGAAAGTTCGACTCTAAAACGCCCGCAAGAAGAGCCCCTTGTTGCGGCGCTAAAAAAAATGTAATCGCGTCCGCTGTCTCTTCTACTCTCTGTATCTCAATACCATTAAATTTAAATACCGCCATTAAGTTCTCCAGGTGAACCGAAGACCTCCGCCACCTCTGGAAAGGTTAGGATTATCGAGAACCGTAACACTCGTTCCTGCGCCAGAGCCTATATTCCCTTCCCAAACTGGCGGCCAGCCGTCGGTACGCCAACGACTGAAGAATAACATCGAATACAAGCTGCCTGCGCTAGTGTAAGTCAATCCGGACGTAGAGGCTCCAAGAAGCGCCCGGGTTAGTCTTGTAACAACCTCGCCGTTAGAGTTTAGCGAGAATTGCAAATAACCTCCTATTCTCGTAGGCGTAGGAATGCGTTGTACGGCGCCCATAAAATCCGCCAGCGGAATATTACCTTTTAAGTTGGAATCATACATGAAAAACGAAGGAATCGACGGCACGACTGGTAATGTTATCCTACAGCGAATCTCTTTTCCCACTCGCGTCTGGAAAGGAATTTCAAAAAACGTCGCTAGGTCATTACAACCTGTGAATTTTAACTTACGAGTCATTCAACTAAGTTCTATCGTCAATGTTGTGGAGTTCTCGACAGAGAATGTAATTTCTGGTATGTAAGCGTCGCCGTTGCCAATACCTCCTAACATCTCCCAACGCCCGCGCCATACTACGTATACCCGCGTATCGTTCGCCGTTGTGCTCGGCGCGTCCGTAGCCGTCGGTGCCCAGACCGGGAAGACGAAGCCGTCGTTTACTATCCCGTTCTGTCCAAGAAACTTCGCCTGCGCATACCAGACCCCGTAATCGTCTTGCACCCAGTCGCTCGTTATTACCGCTGGTCGAACGTCATAAAAGCGCGACGGCGGAAAGACCATTTCCGGCTGTCTCGCCTTATCCCCAAATACCTCTTCGTCCAGCCGCTTCATATACGCGACCTTCACCAGCGACACGGCGTCGGAATAACGCTCGTTTTTCGATAGCTTCTTTAAATACGGTCCGCTCATTCCTTCACCGCGCACGCCTGTACTTCATTGACGTCATGTGAAATCGTCTGCGCCAGGTTCAAAATGGAAACCACGTCCCGAGACGTTTGCACGCGTTCCTTCTCGCCGACCGCGATTACGTATAGCGCCGCCCCGAGAACGACAATCTGGAAGATGAGTTTGAGACGTTCCAGAATCACATTAACTCGATCATTGTTTACCGCCATTATTCCCGTTCTCCAAATAATCTCGATACCTTGCGACTTCCCGGCGCATCTCGACGCCTGCTGAGAAGAGCCATTTAGTTCCGGCGATTACTCCTTGCGTCGCCAACTGCGCCAAGACCATGAGAATCACAAGGTCGAGCGCGACTCGCCACGCGTACTTCTTAAAGAGTTCCTTCGCCTTCGCGTCGATCTTCTTCTCGACGTCCTTCTTCATACCGCCGAGCGGAGTCGTTTCGTCCGACAGCTGATTGGCGATATTCTCTTGAATGTTCTTCGCAATAGCGTCCGCCGCCGTACCGACCGCTTTCTCTATCTTCGGCGACAGCGCGTTCGCTAATCGTTCCGCCAATCGGTCGCCGATCTGTCTCTCGCTAGCGTCGTCTTGACTTGGAGCCGACGGCGCGGGCTCGGCGTTATCGTCGTTCTTGCCGCGCCCTGACCAGTCGGAAAACAGATCGAACGCAACGTCCGTCCCGGATCCGTCGTCGTAGACTGGCTGACGTAAATCGAGTTCGTACTCTTTCGGATTCGTTACATAAACCGGTAGTGTCATACGCGGTTCGCCTTCCCCGCTAACGATTACCCCGTGATCGCTGTCTAGTTTAACCTTTGAAGCCGGTGGATCCGCAACCGGGGTCTCCACCTGTTGTGGTTTCGCTGGCTTCGGTTGCGCTGGCTGTGTTGCGGACGCGACCGCCAGACGCACAGCGGCGACCGCGCCCTGCTTCTTAATATCGTCGAAGCTAACCCGCGCGAGCGCGTCGCCGTTTGGGTTCACAACGAAATACGTTGGCGTTTCCGTAAGATGATAAGCGGAGACGTAGCTAGCGTTCTCCGGTTGATTAGGATCGATCCGTTTGACAAGCCCGCCCGTCTCCTCGAACGAAGTTAGACCTTCCTCGCCGATTTTACACGCAGGACAGTCGGCGCTTGTGAACGCTAGAATCGACAGCCCCGAGGCGGGGCTCCCAGTTCGCGCTTCCGCGCGCTCCTGTAATTTTCGCTCCCGTTGGTCGCTTGCATTATTAGCAATACTAGCGTCCAACGGACGCGGGTTATCCTCTCCGAGCGGAAGCTCGAATCGCCCGTCCGGCTCGGACCGCTCCCGTTGGTCGCTTGCCGGCTCTGAAAATGCTACTGGAATCGGTTTTGCTTTATCTAGCGCGTCCCCGAAGTCTTGACGTCGGCCTTTCAGTGCGTTCGCGAGGTATAGAACGGGAAGCGCGCCCCCTTTCGACGCGTCGCTGTTCTCGTCCCCGAGTAGGTAGGTTAGTACTTCGACCGCGTAAATCTCGCCGTCGATAATCGTACAGACGCCGCTACCGGACTGACCCGGGACAGGGTGCGGAGAAAAAAGAACGAGTCCGCTTTCAACGCTTTCGTTCGACCCTTTCCACGACTGCACGAACCATCCTTTCGGACCGCCCGCCGCGTAAATCTTGCGACCGGTAAGAGAGTTCGGGTCGACTGGCGCGAGCGGAATAAAGGGCGGGTCGATCTTTTTGAGGTCGTCCGCGTTCACTTCGATTATCGCGAAGTCAAGGTTCGCGCGACGATCGGAGAATCGTTTAACGACCCGACCTGTAACCGACTGGCGCGTATGGTTCGTCCAGAAATCTAAACGCGCCGTTGCGTTATTCTGAACGACGTGGTAGTTCGTGAGTACGTACGCTTTATTGCCCTGATAGCAGACGAAGAGCCCGCTACCGCGCGCGCCTTCAACTGAGACGCGGCATGACGCCGCAAAGACGTCGTCTAACGTCGGACGCGCGCGTCGGAATTTTCGGTTCGCGCTACCGCGCGCATCCTGCGATTCCCGCTCCCGCTGGTCGCTTACATTGTTAGCGACGCTAGCGACCAACGGGAGCGGGTTATTGCGATCGAGCGGTAGCTCGTACCCGGATCCAACGCCGGCGCGTTGGTACGCCGCGACGGCCGATAGACTAACTAAGAATACCGTTACGATTCTTAAATAGCTTCCGCCCGCTCGTTGGCGGGCTACCCGGCACAGGTAGCGACCAACGGTCGCGGCAAAACTGGAAACGGTCTGATACGGGAAACAAAAAAACTTTTTCATAGGGATTCTCCTTATAAGAGAATGGCGGAGTCGAACCGCCAACGCGGCGTCGGGAGGCGCGCAACCGCGCGTCCGACTTCTCTTCGTTCTAAGCGTTCACTTCTGTATTGCGCGCCTTTTTAGTTGAACCCTTAGCTTTAATAGGGGACGTCGACTTGTTTCCCGCAATATAATCTAACGCGCTTCGCAGTCCTTCGATTAGGTCTGGCGTTACGCGTATCGAACCGACCAGCGTCCCGTGTCCTAGGTCGACGACTTCTAACTTGTCGTCGTCGAAGACAAAGACGTCGTGTTCGCTTGTGCGTAGGCTGTATCGGAGTTTCATCTCGACGCTCCTAGGCTTCCAGCGAATTGCCTGGCGCGAGATAGACGCACAGCTTACCGCTGACGCCAGGCTCGTTCACTTCGTACCCGATCCGCACCGACCCGCTCGTCGCCGTTGCGCTCAGCGTTCCCGTCGTCGCCGACGTCGGCTTGTAGTAGACCGCCTGCCCTTCGCTCGACGTAAACCCTTCTGGAATATCGAACGCAAAGACGCCCTCGGTGGCGAACGCGCCCAGCTTATTCGCCGAGACTGGTCGTTCCGTTATACCGAAAAACGGCGATTCCGAGTACTTCGGCATATAGATTACGTTCGTCTCAACGTCCGTCGCCGGCACAGCGTAGAAACGCCCGCCCAACTGCACGCGCCCATTTTGCGCGACGCCAAATGTGTCTGCCATTATAACTTCTCCTGATCCTCTGGTTAAAAACTGTACTTTCGCCGAATAATAGGAGTCGGCGTAGGTCGTGCCGTCGCCTAACGCCGCGACGGCCGATTCATATCTAGAGCCGCTCCGTAGTCCTGTCAATGCGTCCCTTGGCATTTTTTGGTTCGCGCTTCCGCGCGCTCCTGTAATTTTCGCTCCCGTTGGTCGCTTGCATTATTAGCGACGCTAGCGACCAACGGGAGCGGGTTATCCCAGTCCGAGCGGTAGCTCGAATCGCCCACCCGGGCTCCGGGTTAATTGTCAACGTCTTTGGAGTTCCAGCTCGTATCGCCGGACGCGCGATATTCAATTCGATACTTACTCGCGTGCTCCACGGCGTCCCAGCCGAGCGTCGCGCTCGTTAGGTCGATATTGCTCACGGTGAGGTTCGTCGGGGTCGCTAGCGTAATGAGCGTCGTAGTCGTCGACGTCGAAGAGTAGTCGGAATCTTCGTACTCTTCGGCGATCGTACACGCCTTGACTTTGAAGTTGTACGTCTTACCTTCCGCGAGATTGCTGAGGGTAAAGGACGTCGTGCCGATATTAGCGCTTTCCGTCCACGTGCTCGCGGTCGACAGCTTGTACGCGACTATGTAATGGCTCGCTTGTGAGACCGCGCCCCACGTCGCCGTAATCGAGTTCGCCGTCTTCGTAAGCGTCGGCGCGGCTGGCGTCGCGAGTTTCGTATCGGTTGTGAAGTCCAACGTCGCCGCGTCAGAGTTCACGTAGTCCGCCGACGTCGACGCCGCTATGAGCGAAACGGTATACTGCTTCGTCGCCGTTAGACCGGTTAGGTTAATCGTCGTCCCCGTAACCTGCTTGTTGTTATAGCCGGTTATAACGCCGTTGGCGTCGGAAATCGTCAAGAGGTAATGCGTCGCGTTTGCTACCGCGTTCCAGCTTAGCGTCGCGGTCGTCGAGAGCACGTCGCTCGCCGCCAGACCTGTCGGGGTCGCTAGCTTCGTCTTGACCTTCGCCGACTCTTCGTCGCTGTACGTCGAACTGACGTAGCCGTTGCCGCCGATCGCCATGACTTTAACGTAGTACGTCGTGCCCGACGTTAATTCGGTTATTGTCGCGCTTGTGCCGCTGACTTCTTTCGTTGTAGCGGAACCGCTCGCTGTTCGATACGAAATACGATACCCGCTCGCGTTCGGAGTTGCGTTCCACGTCGCCGTAATTGAACTTGTGTCTCTTGTTAAAGCCAAGCCAGTTGGCGTCGTGAGCGTTATATACGTCGTCGCCGACTGCTCCGTCGAGTAATTCGACTCTGCGTAATCGGTATTACTCGACGTCGCTTTGACCCGGAAGACGTATGTTACACCTTCCGCAAGTGGGCTGAGCGTCTTCGACGTTCCCGTTTGAGTCGCGGTCGTCCACGAAGACGCGCCGGACAGTTTATACTCGATCGTATAGCTCGACGCGTTCGTTATCGCGCCCCAGGTCGCTGTAATAGAGCTTACGGCGGACGAGAGCGTGAGCGTCGGCGTTCCGAGTTTCGTTTGAACTTTACCAGAAGCGGTCTCGGTGTAATCGGAATCGACGTACGCCGAGTTCGTTGTCGTCGCTTTAACCCGGACCTGATACGTCGTACCCGACGTTAGTCCTGTCAGGGTAATTGACGACGTGGAAGCCGTCTTCGTCGTCCACGTCGACGCGCTCGACGTCTTATATTCAACGATATACGTCGTGCCGCTTGGATAACTCGGTTGAGCCGCCCAGACGAACGTTAGCGTGCTCGTTGTGCGATTTCCTAAACTAGGCGTTCCCGGCGTCGCCAGTTTCGCGAGCGTGGTAAAGCTACTCGTCGTACTCGCCGCCGAGTTCGCGTAGGTTGAGCCGTCCCCAACTGCGGTTACTCGAAACTCGTACGTTGTGCCTTGGGTTAGCCCGGTGAGATTTAATGTTGTTGCCATTCTATGTTCCTCGCGTTATGCGTTGACTTCTTGTTCATTCCAAGCGCTCGCTCCCGACACGCGCCATTCCACCTTATACCCGCTCGCATTCGTTACGGCGCCCCAACTCAACGTCGCGCTTGTGTCGGTAATATTACTCGCCGCCAGGTTCGTCGGAGTATCGAGCGTGATTAAAGCTGGCGCTTGCCACTCCATCGTCGCGGTGTTTTCTAAGCTCGGACGGTGTGTGGTATCCGTTGCGGCGGGGTACCCTTTTAAGCCCCAGGTATACGTTCCCGACGCCGGGGGAGTCCACCGAACTTCATTGACGCCGCCGTACGCTTCAAAAACCTCGCGATAAACGACATTCTCTTCGAGTTGCGCGCCGCGATAGATCGTAACGCGAATAAAAGAGCATTCTTCCGGTCGCCATTCAACCCCGATATACTCGCCGGCAATATTCCACGACTCACGATACGTCGGCCAGCTTAGACGCGTGAGCTCCTCTGGCAACGTTGTTAATTCGATCGTCGCAGGGTCGGAGTCGCCGTAATAGACGCCCGATTGATCGCTCTGCGCTACAACGCTCGCTAAATACGTTGTGAACGGTTCGAGACCGCCAAAAACGGCGTTACAGTCGTATACCGTCGACGTCTCTGTCTGCTGTGGGTCTTCTAACGAAACGATCGTTACGCGATACTGCGTCGCGTTCGCTACCGGCGACCAGCGAACTTGGAAGCCGTCGGAATCGTAACAGTAACCGGCGAGGTTCGTGGGAGTCGCTAAAACTTCGTCGAAATATTCAAACGCGCCCTTCGCGCCGTTCGCGCGGCGCGTGCGACCGTCCAGGTCGAGAATGTCGGAACTTGAGGTCGACGAGCCTGTGCGGAAGGATGAGGTCGACGTCGGACGCGGATCCATCTCCTGCCACGAATCCTCCGTCCAGGTCGAGTACGCGTAAGTCGACGGAGGCGGGGTGCGCCATTCGTCCTCATAGGTCGGCGAGACGTAGTCCCCGATTAGCGACGGCGTGTTTTTGAACGCGCCAGCTGTGCCGGAGGTTAGCGTTACACACCCGCCGTAGGTGCAGCGGTACATCTCATTAGCGGAGTTCGCGGTATTAAACCAGAAGGCGAAGGCGACCTGCCCGCTCCCCGCCATACACCTATTGCCGTACGCGGCGCAGTCGTAGAACTTGCCCTTCGCCGAACTTCCGTACACTTTAAAGCCGCCCGCGTAGTAGCCTGTACATCCGACGGCGCGACAGCGGCGAACTGTCGTTGTGCCAACTTGATAGAAGACGATCGGTCCGCTTGAGCCGCTCGTCGACGACGAACAGAGGTTTACAAAATCGACGTCTTCGATCGTTTGTGAGAAGGTCGCGTACCCTGTAGCCAACGAGCCGATTTGAACACAATACCTGTTATCCCCATTGATCTCAATTCGCGTCTGTGCGCCGAGAATATTAACATTCTTCCTAGAACTCGTGATATTCGACGCGAGCGTAGTCTTGCAGACCGTGCCGGGCGGGAAAATCGTCGGGTCGGGCTGGATCGTATCGCCGTCTGCCGCGTCGGCGTTGAGCTGATAGAACGTACCTGTTCCCGTACTCGCCGTTGAGGTGATATAATGGATCGCCATTAGTTAGATTCCGTCTCTGGCTCTTCTTCCTGATACACCGTCTGTTTAACGTCGATTTTAAGAACCCCGACCTGACCCTCTTCGATCTCGTCGAGCTGTAACGGATTCCACGTCGCCGCGACTTCCGCGCCGGTGAGTTCAAGACTCGCCTTCGCCGCTCCTAACGCCGCGTCGATTTGTCCGCCGGTAAGCGGCGCGTTCTCAGGGTTCGTCGCTTGAATTACCATAATGTGGACGTTGGAATGACCAGGGTGCATTCCTTCGATTTGTGTGTTGTAGGTTTTGGTTTTAATTTCTGTCATGGTCAATCTACATTGGGTGGAGATGGAGCCCCGCCACTTTGTGGCGGGGGAAACGTTGCGTTACTCTCGGCCCGTCTATCATGCGTTGGTCAGCGCGACGATACCGTCGGCATACTGAGCCGAGACGCTGTACGGATAGATAAGCTGATACGTAATCCCCCAAACGGCGGGATCGTAATCGAACTGACGAATCTGCGGCGACTCATAGCCGACGAGTTTATTAACGCAGACGACCGGACGCGTCGCCGGGTCGCGTATGAGCGCCCACGTCTTCTCGCCTTGCAGGAGCGAGGTCGTGCCGGTATCGGTTACGGCGCGCGCGTGCGCTTTATCGAGGTACGGCCATACGAGCGGACGAAAACGACCGCGATAGATATTCGGGGTTACCGTCCCGTTCGCGAAGTCGACGTACTCTTGCGCGTAGAGCTTCATTGCGGTCGCACCGAGTTTCGAGCCGGTCAGCATAATCGCGTTGTCGACGCTGAGCGGGACGCCGTTTGCGGTCGAGTAGGAATTGAGCGCGACGAGCGCGTCGTTGAGTCCGTTCTCGTCGAGGCTCGCGTTGGTAATGTAGTTGCCGCGCGCCGCCGAGACGATTGGATTCCCATACCCGTCTTTCGCGTCCCCGTCCAAGATGCGCCAGAACATCTCCGCGACGTCGTGCTCAATGCAGTCGTCTCCGAGCGTTTCAAACTGACGTAGCAGTTCGGCGAAGACGTCGATCTGGTCGTTGATGATGACCATCTCCGGAATTGTGAAGTTAATTCCGTTCGCCTTCGTCGCACGGTCGAACTTCTCGGTCGTGAAGGTGATATTCTGGATCGCGCCCGTCTCAGAAATCTCGCGGAGTCGACCTTGTAGCGTCGGTAGGTACGAGCTGACCGTATTGAAGTCGGCGAGCGTGTTCGTGCGCGTGATCTCAGAGTACAGCTTCGGCGCCGTCTCTTGCGACGGCTCCAAAAACGCCTGGAGAACGAGCGTAAAGACGTCGGTTGCGCTAATCGTTGAAAAGCCCGCGTTCGCCTGAATCGAACGACCGCCCGCCCCCGCCATAATGCGCGCGCGACGGCAGTTGTCCCGGCATTCGTTCCACGCCGTCAGCATGGAGGTATTAACCCCAAAAGAGCCGGGGTTAAAGGAGTTGTTTGACTCCGCTACGATTGTGCGCAGCGTAGCGCCTCGATACTGCCGATCCTGAGCCGCGTCGATGACCCGCTGGTCGAACTTAAACGCCGACTGGATACGCTTAGGACTCATACCAAGCGTTTGAGCGAGAGACGCGGTGAGAATATCCTGTTTGCTCGGCGCGCGTCCGCCTTCCGTTGCGTTACGTCCAGGATTACGCAGACCGGCTACAAAGCGCTCGCGCTTATTCGACGCGTCGATTATGCGCGACGTACGCGGAACGCTCCACCCTTCGCTAATTGCCGTTGCAATAATCTTGACCACCCCCTTTCCCTTGCCGGTCGCGAGCGCTTTTAGCCCTGCGACTCGACGCTGTTCCGCCAACGCAGCGGCGGCGCGCCGTCCCGTACGACGCGAAGCGCGCGCCTTCAGCTTCTTCTTCGCGCGATCGACCGCGAACTTCGCGACCGCGAGCGCGTCCGTTGTGTCGACTGGCGCTTCCTCTTCGATCTCTGTGAGAATCTCGTCGACTATCTCCGTTACGATCTCCTCGCCAACTTGCGTGTCGACGACTTCCGCCGCCTGATCCACCGCGTCGACAACGATCTCTTCGAGTATCTCTTCGGAATTCTCTTCAACGGCGTCGACGATCGCTTCTTCCGCGATCGCGTCCGTTTCTTCCGCGACCTTCTCTTCGACGAGCGCTTCAATCTCTTCGACGGGCGGAGTCTCGACGATCGTTTCTTCCGTCGGTTCCGTTACCCCTTCCGCCGCTTTTACAAACAACTTTCTTCTCTTCGTCATCTTTTGGTTCGCGCTACCGCGCGCTCCTTTCGATTCACGCGCCCGTTGGGCGCTTGCCTGATTAATAATGTAAGCGCGCAACGCGCGCGACTCCTCGTGATCGAGCGGAAGCTCGAACTCGGATCCAACGCCGGCGCGTTGGTTCCACAATTTTGCAAGTAACGACCGTGCCGAACCGTCGCCTCCAATCGCAACGAAAGAGCCTTCGCATAGCGAGCCGCCATGGCAGATATACGCCGGTCCGACCACCGATTGATTATTAACATTCGCGCCCGCGCCTTCCGGCACAAATTCCACGTCTCTGTCGTCGATTCGGTAAACGCCTATTGAAGGAACCCAATCGGCGACGTGTTCCGCCCATTCAATGACCTTCGCCGCGAGCGTCGTACCGCCGACTACTGCGTCGCAGGTTATGGTTTCACCATTGTTTTTGATATTCTCTAATTTCCCAACAACCGCGTTAGGGTCGTGCTCAAGCAACGCCTTCGGCGCAGGGTCGATCTGTAATGTCGAGAGGTCGACGTAACACGGGTAATCAAACCCGTCGATATACGCCGGCCCGCCGCTATACAGCGGATCAAACTTAAAGACGCGAGTTTCGACCGTCGCGTCCAAAGCGTCCGTTAGGTATGCTGTCGCTTGTTTCATCTTAAAAAGTCCTCTCCACGTCCTGCCCTCGCGGCTCGCGGATCCGCGTCTCCTGCGGCTCCTGCGGTTCAACGTCGTCCTCTACCTGCTGATTATTCGTAACGCCGTAAATTTCCGGGAAGCGTTCCCGATCGCGTTCAATCTCGCGCGCCGCCTGTTCAAAGTCCCCTTCCGGGTGCAGTTCCTCCCAGACCTCGCGAAGCGTGCGTTGACCGCTCTTAACGAGAATCGCGTTCGAGCGCGCCGTCGCTTCCGCGTCGACCAAGGGCGGACTCGGCCAGTCCCATTCCCAGTCGGAATCGGCGAGTCGCGGCGCGTCGTCGCTCACCATGAGGAGTTCGGGATAGATTGCTTCATAGAAGACGCCGAAGAGTCGATCGCAAAAATCGCGTTCAAGCATATCCTTCTGAAGGGTCGAAATGAGTAGCTCAAACGGCTGGTTATCCAGCCGACCCGACGCGAAGTTGTATTCGTGGCTCGACCCGGTCGCCTTATTGCGCGGCAGTCCCATTGCGTACCCTATCTGAGAGAGCAGGTTCGCGGTATACGCGTCCGCCGCCGTCGTCGGTTGCGTCGGGTTGAATCCCCGCATCGTCGTCCCGGCGGGCAACATGAGAATACGACCGTTCGGCGTCTCGAAGGAGCTGTACGCGTCGTATTGCACTTCCTTTTCGAGGTCGAGGTAGCCGTCGACGTCGAAGCCGTTTTGCGTCTCGACGCTCGCCCAGACGCGCGCGCCAGCTTTCGCCGCTTCAATCGTCGCTTCTGTATACGCGCGCAACTGCTGGAGCATGAGAAGCGCCGGCGCAAACCAGGACGCGCCGCGCGTTTGTCCCGCGTAATCTTCTCGAAAGAGGTGGAAGACTTGTTGCGCCGGCATGAGCTCGTACTTCGTCGTGTCGTAGAACGAAGAATCGTTTTCAGGAGTTTGAAAGACGTAGTACGCGTCCGGATTCCCGAACGGGTCGAGCACGACGCCGTCTTGTAGCCGACTATCGGAACGTTTGCCGTTTGGATTCCCGACGCGCTGACCGTCGAGGAGTTCGACTCCGAACCGTAGCGCGCGGCGTGGGTTGTCAGTTAAACACAAAAACGCCTCTCCGTCGACAACGATCGTTTGCATTGTCTGACGAAGGAGCGCGGGAAACCGTAGGTCGGTCGAAAACTCACGCCAGCGGTATTCAACATAGTCCGCGAGTTTTCTATTAAGCGGTCGGTCGTAACACTTCTCCCAGCCGCGCCATCTCAGACGCGGACCGACCCCGCAGACGTAGAGCGCGAAGAGGCGCGCAATTCCGGCCGCGTGCGCGTTATTGAGCGCTTCATAGCGCGCGAGCTTGCGTAGCGTAGCGCGATCCGCAGAATTGCCAACTTGAAGCGGGGTCTCGAATCGGATCGCGTCCATGTACTGACGAGCGTTATCGGAGTTCGGACGCGCCGCAGCGTAGCGCGCCCGGACGCCCGGGTGGGCGGTTCGCGCTACCGCGCGCGAACTGAAGTCTCCGCTCCCGTTGGTCGCTTGCGTGTTTTGAGACGCAAACAAAGGGTTCGAGACGCTAATCGACAATTGGCTCATTTTACTCATCTCATTTTGGTTATCCGAATCCCGCGCTTCATGGACGCGAGTTTCATCTCTTCGATTTCCGCTTGAATCTCGGCGAGTCGACCGCGCGCCGCTTGCTCGCGCGACTCCACGGTGAAACTCTCCCCGCTCGCTGAGAAGGAAACGATCTTACGACCGTCCGCCGTCGTTAGGTCGTCTTTTTCATTTTGAACTCTAGAGTTCGTTTCTGTTTCGCTCATCGTTCCATTCTGGTTTCTATTCGTCTGGTATAGGGGCGTCGTTTCTTCGGCGCCTCAATATTGGCGACTTCGCACCCGACGTATTCGGCGAGCGCGCGACAACCGGCGTCGGTATCGAGGAACTCATTATCGGAGATCGCCGGTTTTCTCATACGCCAGCGTCGATAGACGAGTCCGCTTTTAGACGACTCCATGTACTCTTCCGCCGTCTGGTGCGCGCAGAACATTTCAAATTCGGCGTCGCTTAGGCACGACTTGCGATCGAAGAGCGTCGCGGCGCCGGGGCGGTCGATTGGCAGTTTCCACGCGGAGTCGCGACGCGTCTTTGCGGTGTTCGCGTCGAACATGAGCGAGGCGTAAACGTTCCCATAGTTCTTCGCGATTGGTTTACGACCGTTGGGATTCTCGATCCAGTCGAAGCCCGCGCCGTTTTTGCGGTGTCGACGCCATTCGCCCTGTTTGAGGTCGTAGTATCGCAGGAGTCGCGAAGACGCTTCAACGCCGTACATGGGAATGGCGCGACCGAGATAGCGACCGCCGTCGAGTCGATGAAACTCGTCGATCGCTTCCCAGAGCGAGTTCTCCATTTCGCCGTCGGAGCAGTCGACCCCGCACAGGGCGAGTCGACAAAAACGACGAGCCATACGCCCTCGTGGGCGCGCGTGCTGTTCGAATTGCGTCGCCGCGTCGACGGACGCGGGCTCGCCGTTTTCATCGAAGTACTGTTGATTGAAGATCCGCAGTAGCAGATCGACAGTCGCGTCTTTGAGTCGATCGAATTTCCCGCCTCGCTCATAGACGTCTTGGAGATCGACCGCATAGTTCTTTTTAGCGGCGATTCCATTGGGTTGTTCGGGCCATATTCCGTAGTCGACGACGTGTGCGAGAGTGAAGTCTTTATTGTAGGCGACGACTTCGTAGTTGAGGTAATGTTCCCCGGCGTCGATATGCGCTGTAAGGACGTCGGCGTCGTTTGGGATCCAGCATCTTTTGAGGACTTCCCCTTTGGCGTTGACCCGTTGTTTTCGCGCGACGTCGACGACGCTGAGCCCGGCGCCAGTTTCGGAGGCGGCGCGGCGCGCGTCGTTTTGGAACTCGCACCAGAAGGACGCTTCGGAGGCGGCCCAGTAGTCGACGGCGTAATGCACGGCGTCGACCTGCCACGCTTCGCGCTGACGATCGTCGTCGACGACGACGTTTCGCGAGAGGGCGTCGCGGTGGTCGAGGAAGTACGCGGATATGAGGCGGCGCGCTTCCTGGACGTCGTCGCCGTGCGCGCGCAGGGTCTCGTCGCGGTACTTCCGATAGTCGCGCCATGAGTCGAGACTGTCGGGCATATGCTTGACGAAGGGAATGACGACGGTGCCGAATTCAGGCAGATCGGTGATCATACGTTCAGCGACGTCGCCTGGTTGGTTTTGTGTTATCGCGGATAGGACGGTTAGCGACTCCCTTGTACCGTCCTTACGGCGTCCGGCCAGTCCGCGAATTGATTTTTGAATCGTCGAGATGACGGAGTCGACCTCGACGGCGCTTTTGGCGGTTGAATCATTTTGTACGTCGTCGAGCATAACGCACCGCACGCGAAACGACCCGACGCCGGGGATGGTATGATTAGCGCCGCGAATACCGCCGGAGCTAATGGAGGTGAAGCGTAGTAGCGATCCGCCGCAGCGCGAGCCGGGAACGTTTGGAAAAACGATCCTATCGGACTTCACTTCGATTTTAAGCGGGACGCCGTCGCAGGTGAGCGGACGTTGCGCGCGTCCTTCCCGCCGTTGTAGCGGGTAGGAAATTTCAGGGTACAATTGCGTGAACAGTCGCGCGTCTTTGCCGCGCGCATTGTAGTCGTCGTAGAGCGCGGACGCGAACCAGTAGCTTGCCTGACCGACGGACGCGCCGCCTTCGGCAGTGCAGTAGATCGCGTGGCGCACGACGCCTTGGCAGAGCGCTTTGAGGAGGAGCCCGGAGAGGATTGAAGTTTTTCCGAGACCTCGGTACGCTTCAATGTTCCGCCAGCTTCCTTTTGCAATTGCGTCCCATGCGAGGCGAATGAATTTTACCTGCGAGTCGGTAAAATCTGAATAGAAGATATCCGGGAGAATCGCGCGGAGCCACTCGACGGGGTCGGCTTCGAGACGGTCGCGTAGATCGAGATCGGCGCAATCAGGAATCGGCGCGATCTCAGAGAGCTCGCGATTCTTCTGTTTTTTGCGCTCAGCCTCGTACGTGCGCTTCTTCTGACGCTCCTCAGCGGTGAATCTATCCATACCCTACCAATAGTGTGAGACCTTGACAAATACCCCTATTTCCCCGGGCGCGCGCCCACCCCAGGCGCGCAACTTCGGGCGCGGAGTACCTCTCGACTCTCGAGGTCATGTTGTTTACATCTACGTACGCACGGGAAACTGGAAACTTTCCTAGATTCTCCCGATTTTCCATATAATCGCCTAAAACCAACCCTCCTCGCGTGCGCGTGCGCGCGCGCATCTTTAGATAAACAAACAAACAAATAGATATTTGTTCATCCCGTGCGCGATATCCCGTGTGCACGCGCGTGTGTGACGCGCGCGCGTAGAGAAATTTTCACTCGGGAAATTCCCGAGTCAAAAAATGTTGAAAACCTGTCGATAACTTTCGGCGTAATCGGGGCTATCTGCCGGGCTTTACTCTAAGAATTAGAATTTTGTGAGATTTCCAAGATGGAAAACCAAATTGGCGTACAGAGACCTGTTGTTGCAGGTTTCCGTATGCCAATTGTTATACCACACGTTTGCTCAACTTTCTTGGGAAACGCGTTGGAAATTCTGAACGTCTCTGATTTCATGTCGTGTCTTTTTCCATACTCGCACGCCGGAGAATGAGACGCAGTCGTTATTGCGGAACGCATCGATAGCAAGGTCGTATTGATCCGAGTTTAGAAAGACTTTGGCAAGGTAGTTTTTATCCTCGTCGGGCGAGAAGACTGTCAGAAGTATCGTGCCAAAAGGTCGACCTTGTTCGTCGCGCTTGTCCTCGGAGAATTCAGCGATACTTGCAACAAACCTTCGAGGCGTCTTGTCGTCTTCGCGAGGATTGAGTTGTTGCGACCAGCGTGTGAAGTATGGCGAATATCCACTCTTAATAAGAACGCATTTTGGCGCTTCTGGGACTGGAACGGTCGGCGACCAGTCGACGGCGAACTCAACGTCAGTTTCGTTCCCAACTCTGGCGTTTTCAACGGCGTCTAGAAGATTGGAGCTAATATGGAGTCCGCTGGAATCGTTCTTTTGGATAAAATCTTCCGTTTGTCCCATTTCGGCACATTCTGCGGCGAGATTTAGCGCTGTCATGAGATGAACCACCCCTTTTCGAAAGACATTCGTTTTGAACTCGTCTAGGAGATCACTCTCATCAGCCTGACCTAGCGGCAGAAAGATGCTCGCAACAAAACTGCCGATCTCTGTCTGACCAAACTCTGCTCTCGACATCATTTCATCAATTTCGGACGAGCTTAGTTTTAAGTGGCGATTTTCTGGTTGAACGACATCTTTAACAGCTGCGCGTAACGCTCCGATGAAACCGGAAATGAAGCTTTGAATTGTATTGAGCGGAGTTGTGCCGAAGCTAGTGTGCGGCGAGATCAATCTACATTTTACCTTATCGACGCGCGGATTGACCAGCGCATGCCGAACGTCGAGCGTTTCGCGCTGGTCAAAAAGCGACAATCGCTGAATAATGTCGTCGAGATACTCTTCCGAAAAGTCTGACTCGCGCTTCGGAACGACAATCTCGGCACGCGGAAATTCCGGGGTTGAACGGCGATAGACGACAATATCATCCCATGACGTTGGCTTCTTGATCCAACCAGTAGCTCTTAAGTACTCGCGTACGGTAAAGAGCGAAACGTCTCCCATTGGTTTATTCGCATCAAATACCTTCATAACGCAACACCTTTCGTTTTGCAAGCGGGATGAGGATGTCGTGGACGAGTGAATCGGACGTTAAGATATTTTTTTTAGGGAAATATAACTGAACGCTCGACGAATGATCCTCAGGTTTTACGATTCCTTCTGCTGGTATCCAATACATACTTTTCCGTAATTCCAGCCTCTCGGCGTCGATATGTAACCATTGGCTATATTCATCGTCACTCGGGAAAATGAACAAAACTATAAACAACGGGCACAACCGTTTAGTAGTATACTTTTCTAGTTGTCCTATTTTACAGGGATACGACCAGTACTCGCGATCGCCTTTGGTTCGTGTTGAAAGAGAACTCGACGTGCTTTTGAGTTGTACACCAAAGTTTATGAATTCTAGCGAATCCTGCTCTTGCGAATAAGGAAGATTGAAGTAACAATTTGCGTCGACTCCCATGTCGTCGCCTGCATGATTAGTTTGCTGACACGTCCCACCGACATAGCTAACCACGGAGTGGAGCGCAGCAAAACTAAGACTTTCCTTCGCGGTGTTAATAGCGCCGTATTCCCGCAAGTCAAACATGATATACTCCACCATCTACTATATCAAACAACCCAAAACCCTAGGTGTTCGTTGCTCCGAGCACCCTCAACTAATAATAACCTAATATTTCTCCGTTTCAAATACATTTTGATGGAAAGTCAAAAAACACGCCGTCTTTGCCTAAAAACGCCGGGACGCGTTGCCCACGCGCATACGCGCACGCACGCGCGTGGGGGTAATTACAGTCGGAGAAATACGGGGCAAACGCATCGAAATTCTGTTAATAACTTTCAGCGCTATCTGTGCGTTTCACGCGCCGCCTGCCAACGTCGCGCGACCTACGACCTACGCAGCCGCTTCAACGCGGCTATTTTTTTTCAGCTTCCTCTCGATCTTTTTCCGCCTCCTTCATCATAGCGTCGTAGATAACCTGTCGCTGTTCGTCGGTAAGTCGTTCGATTAACGCCTCCACAAACTGCCGCTGGATCACTTCGAGACTCGGCTTTTCAGGAGGTGGAAGGAACATCTCGCCTTCGCCAGTTTCCAGCCACGTGCGGTTTACGTTGTACTCCTTGCAGAGTTGGTAGACGCGAGTGTCCGGGATTGTGTTCCTCCCAGATTCCCATCCTCCCACATTACTGACGTCTACCCCGAGTCTCTCTGCGATGTCTCGTTGCTTGAGCCCTAATACCTTGCGAAGCTCTTTCAATCGATCTTTCATAGTGCCTCCAACACATAGTAATAAAAATTTATCACTGCCAGCAACGACAGCTGACACGTCTATTTTATGCACAAGCTCATAAATGTCAACTGAGGATCAAGTTTAAAATGTGAAAAATTTCACAAGTTGCTATTGACGTTTATGAAGCTGTACATAAAATAGAAACTGTTTTGTGAATCAGTTCACAACCAAAGAGCGAGGAATACGCTCTATCGGTGAAAGTCCGTAGACAACAAACCCACCGTCCTCAGCGCACGGTAGACGCTGACGGGCATTCCGCTGAGACGTGGAATAGGGAGCAGACGCCGAACGCGGTCGCCGACAGAGAAGTCGGAAACACTCAGGGCGCGTCGGCGGAGACGTCGGCGCGTTCTCTCTAACTTACTAACTTCACCACCTTTTTATTGGAGGCAAAAATGACAACAGCCCAATTCATGGAAGCGTACGCGACGATCCCCGCAATCACGCAAGAGAAGGTTCTCTTCGGGCTCCTTATTAATCAAGACCTGAGCGCGCTGACCCAGCGTTACGCTCCGATCGTCGCGCCGAAACGCCGCGCCGACCTACCAGACACAACCGACGCCCTCGACTTCCCCGAACACACCGACCTTCAGAAAGTCGCTAAATACCGCGCGTCCCTCGTCGCTGAGATTTGGGAGCCAGACCTTGACCGCCAGCTCGTTGATCGTATTGTTTTCGCGGTCGTCGTTAAGATGACCAGCGCGAAGAAGGTGCATTCGTGGATCAATCGCGCTCGTAATCGAATAACCGAATATGAGAACACCGACGGCCGCCGCGGCGTCCCCACGCTCTGGATGTCGCTCGGCAAATGGTGTAAGGAGCTCTACGAAGAGAATGGAATCGAATGGAAGAAAGTGCGCGGCGGGCAAGAGCCGGAACCGATCCGAGAGAAGCCTGAGGTTAAGCAAGAGCCCAAGGAAGAGGGAGAGAAGACGCAAGAGATCACAGAGGAAGAGCGCGCGCGTCTCGACGCGTTCTCGGCGCAAATGCGACGCCGATACGCTGAGAAGATCGCTATTAAAAGTCCGCAATAACTCAGCGTCTTAATCCCGTATCTTCACCTGACGCGTCGCCTCGCGCGACGCGTCCCTCACCCTCCTAGGAGAAGAATACCATGATGACAGATTTAGAACTCGCGCTCGACGCCGCCGAGGTTGGCGCGCGCGCAATCTTACGACGGTTCGGAACGCCGATATGGTGCGAACCAGAAGACGTCTTCGCACAAGCGAACGTCATAACGCTCACGTATATGAACTCAGAGCGGTAT
>ONJR01000211.1 GCA_900318195.1 uncultured Planctomycetota bacterium | reverse complement strand
GGACGTTGCGCTCAACGATTTCATACTGCGCGTTACGGCGTCCTCAATTATGCGTTTAAAAGTCAACGGTCGTTATGCGGGCTACGGACCTGCGCGCGGTCCCAAGGGCTGGTATCGAGTCGACGAATGGCGCGTGGGCGAGTTCTTGCAGGGTGGCGAGAATTGGCTGGAAATTACGGTCTCGGGCTATAACAGCGTGAGTTACTATCTCCTTAGTCAACCGGCGTTTCTTCAAGCGGAATTGGTCGACGGCGGCGGTAAAGTCTACGTTGCGACTCTCGCGACGCGTAGCGCCGACGCCTTCGCTTGCTACGATCTCACGGGCGTTCGCATACAAAAGGTGCAACGGCACGGCTGGCATCGCACGTTTATTGAAGCGTACGATATTCGCAACGAGGCGCAGCTCTCCGAGTTGGAGCGCCGTCCCGACGTTCCGCTACTGCCGCGTCGCGCGCCTTATCCAGAGTTCGCAAGGATCGAGGTCGCCGCATGGGGTAAAACCGGCGCGACGACGGAACGCGAGAACTTCAAGCCGCGACGCGGTAGAGAATTAACTGCTATTAATGAAAAATTTACCGGCTACAAGCTCGACGAATTGCAACTTATTCTTACGGACGAACTTGATCGTCTGAAGACGGTCTTCGACGCGTCGCGCGCGCCCCTGGAACTTGGCGCGACCTTTAACGAAGGGGACGTGCAGATCGTCGATTTCGGCGCGAATTACGCCGGTTTTTGGACGCTGCAAGTCGTTGCGAGCGAAAACGCCGAACTGGCGATTACCTACGACGAGGTTCTAACGAAAGAAGGGGACGTCAACTTCTTGCGGTGCTCGACCTGCAACGCGGTTAAATGGACGCTGCCGCAAGGCGAATTTCAACTGGAGACCTTCGAGCCGCAATGCGCGCGATACGTTAAAATTTACGCGCTAAAAGGTTCGTTTACGCTCCGCGAGCTATCGATGCGCGAGTACGCCGCGCCCGCGACGAAGGACGCGACGCTCACAAGCTCCGATCCGCGCATTAACCGAGTCTACGACGCCGCCGTATTAACCTATCGCGCGAACGCGGTCGACGTCTTTACCGATTGTCCGCACCGCGAGCGCGCGGGCTGGATGTGCGACAGTTTCTTTACCGCGCGCGCAGCGTTTGAACTCGTTGGAACGACAGACGTTGAGGACGCCGTATTTGAGAATTACGCGCTACCGGAAAGCTTTCCGAACCTTCCCCAGGGCGCGACCCCAATGTGCTATCCGTCCGACACGTGGCACGGTCAGTTCATACCGAACTGGATGATGTGGCTCGTATTAGAACTCAAGGAGTACCGCGAGCGGAACGGTAAATCGGAGATAATCGACGCGTTGCGATCGCGCGTCGAAGGAATTTTCGAGTTCTTTAAGAAGTACGAGAACGACGACGCGCTACTCGAAAAATTGCCGAATCGCGTCTTCGTCGAATGGTCCGACGCCAATAAATTCCTGCAGGACGTCAACTACCCGACGAATATGCTGTACGCCGCCGCGCTCGACGCCGGCGCCGCGCTCTACGAGAGACCGGACTGGCGCGAGCGTGCGAACCGCGTGCGAGACGCCGTGCGCCGCCAGTCGTATAACGGCGAATTCTTCCGCGACCACGCCGTGAGAAATAAAGAGGGCAAACTTGAAATACTCGACGATATCTCCGAAGTATGCCAATACTTTGCGTTCTTCTTCGGAACCGCGACGCCGGAGTCTCACCCTGAACTATGGCGCAAGCTGCTCGACGAGTTTGGACCTAACCGCGAGAAAGAAGGCAAATATCCCAACGTGCGCAAAGCGAACGCGTTCGTCGGCAATATGATACGCTTCGAACTACTCTCGCGCGCCGCGCGGGCGGAGCAGATAGCGACGGAGGTCATTTCATACTACGATTACATGGCGCAACGCACCGGAACGCTGTGGGAAAACGTCGGCGCCGGCGCAAGTTGCAATCATGGGTTCGCGTCCCACGTCGCGCATATTATCTATCGCGATCTGCTAGGCGTCGCCAAACTTGATCTTAAGGAGAAGAGAATCGCCCTGCGCATACCGCAAATCGAAGCGATCGAATTTATGCAAGGCGAAGTTCCTATCCCCGGCGGGAAGATTGCGTTGCGCTGGGAAAGGAAGGACGGAAAGGTTCAATATTCTTTCGACGCGCCGCAGGAGTATCAAGTCGACGTTACAGGCGACGCGACGCCGGACGAAGGTAAGTAACGCTTGTCGTTCTGGTACGACGCGCTTGCGCGTAACAATGATCGAGATCATAATAAGAGACCATAATAATCGACATGACAGAAAAAGAATCGAAATCGGCGGCGAAATCATTTGCGGACTATTGGCATGGCAAGGGTTACGAGAAGGGGGAGAGCCAACCGTTTTGGCTGTCCCTGTTGCGCGACGTCTTTGGAATCGAACATCCCGAGCAGTTCATCGAGTTTGAGGACAAGGTCTTTTTGGGACACACGAGCTTTATCGACGGCTACATTCCAGAGACTCGCGTATTAATCGAGCAGAAGAAGTTGGGCGCGAATTTAAACGAGCCGATTAAGCAGTCGGACGGCGCGATGCTCACGCCGTTCCAGCAGGCGAAGCGGTACGCGGCGGAAATGCCCTATTCGCAACGTCCGCGCTGGATTGTAACGTGCAACTTCGCGTCCTTTAAAGTCTACGACATGGAGCGTCCTAACGGCGAGCCGGAGACGATTCTGCTCAAGGATCTCGAGCGGGAGTACTATCGTCTCAAGTTCCTCGTCGACGTGAAGTCGGACCGACTCAAAAAGGAGATGGAACTCTCGATTCAGGCGGGCGATCTCGTCGGCGTACTCTACGATCTGCTCATTAAGCAGTATAAGGATCCGACCGATCCCTATAGCTTGCGCAGTCTGAATATGCTATGCGTGCGGCTCGTCTTCTGTCTCTACGCGGAGGACGCGGGCGTTTTCGGTCGTAAGAATATGTTCCACGACTACATGGCGCAGTTCGACGCGAAGAACTTCCGCAAGGCGCTCATTGAACTCTTTCAGGTTCTCGACGAGCGCCCGGAAGAGCGCGATCCCTATCTCACGCCCGAACTCGCCGAGTTCCCCTACGTGAACGGCGGACTCTTCGCCGACGAAAACGTTGAAATTCCGCTCTTTACCGACGAAATTCGCAAGGTGATTCTCTCCAAAGCGAGCGACGATTTCGATTGGAGTCAGATTAGCCCAACGATCTTCGGCGCCGTCTTTGAGAGCACGCTCAATCCCGAGACGCGACGTAGCGGAGGGATGCACTACACCTCCATTGAGAATATCCACAAGGTTATCGATCCCCTCTTTCTCGACGAGCTAACCAGCGAACTCGCCGAAATTAGCGCAAAACCTGTGCTCAAAGAGCGAATCCGCCTCGCAAAAGAGTTCCAGACGAAACTTGCGTCCCTCAAGTTCCTCGACCCAGCCTGCGGAAGCGGCAACTTCCTGACCGAGACGTACCTTGCGCTACGACGACTTGAAAACGAAGCGCTTGCCATAATTTACAGCGATCAGGGCGTCTTCGGCGCCGTCGTGCAGCCGATTAAGGTCTCGATCAAGCAGTTCTGCGGAATTGAAATCAACGACTTCGCCGTTACCGTCGCGCGCACTGCGCTATGGATCGCCGAGTCGCAAATGATGGAGGAGACCGCGAAAATTGTTCACCTCGAACTCGATTTCCTACCGCTCAAGACCGGCGCCGTGATCGCGGAAACGAACGCGCTAACTATCGATTGGAACGACGTCTGCCCGAAAGAGGAACTCGCGTTTATTATGGGGAATCCGCCGTTTGTGGGCGCAAGACTCATGTCAAAAGAGCAAAAGAAGGAAGTCTTCGACGTTTTTGGCAATAGCTGGAAAAATGTCGGCGATCTTGATTATGTCGCGTGCTGGTATAAGAAAACCGTCGATTTTATGCAAGGGACGACAATTCGCGCCGCGCTTGTCTCCACGAACTCCGTTTCGCAAGGCGCGACGGTCGCTAATTTGTGGAAGCCGCTCTTTGAAAGGGGCGTTCATATCGATTTCGCGCATCGTACCTTTAGATGGGATAGCGAATCGACTGGTAAGGCGCACGTACATTGCGTAATCATCGGGTTTAGTTGCGCGCCGAATGATAAGCTGAAAGTGATTTATGACGCTGAGCGAAAGCTGTTGGTTAATCATATCAACGCTTACCTTATAGACGCCGACGACGTATGGGTTATGAGCCGACAACATCCCGTTTGCGATGTACCTGAAATAGGGATTGGTAATCAGCCTATTGACGACGGCAATTATCTTTTTTCTGAGGAAGAAAAGAACGATTTTATTCGTAAAGAACCTCTTTCCGAACAATATTTTCATCCGTGGTACGGTTCTCAGGAATTTATTAACCAAAAGCCGCGTTTTTGCTTATGGCTCGGAGATTGCTCGCCAGCTGAATTGCGTAAAATGCCATTGTGTTTGAAGCGCATAGAAGCTGTGAGAGCATTTAGAGAGGCAAGCACAAGGTCAAGTACCATTAAGTTGGCTGATAAACCAACGCGGTTTCAAGTCGAGAATATGCCAACGACAAACTTTATTATTATTCCCAAAGTTTCATCTGAAAGGAGAAAGTATATCCCAATTGGACTTATGTCGCCCGATTGTTTTGCGAGCGATCTTGTCTTTCTTATCCCTAACGCGACCCTTTACCATTTCGGGGTCCTGACGTCGAACGTGCACATGGCGTGGACGCGCGCGGTGTGCGGACGTCTGGAGATGAGGTACCGCTATTCCAAGGACATAGTGTACAACAATTTCATCTGGCCGGACGCGACGGACGCGCAGAAGGACGCGATCGAGCGCGCGGCGCAGGCTATTCTCGACGCGCGCGCATTGTACCCGGATTCGAGTCTCGCCGATCTCTACGACGATACCGTTATGCCGAAAGAATTGCTCGAAGCG
>ONJR01000212.1 GCA_900318195.1 uncultured Planctomycetota bacterium | reverse complement strand
GCTGAGCCGCAACAGTCGTAAGCAACCGGATTCGTCGTTATTCTAATTACCAGACACAATATGCATTAGTCGTTTAATTAATAAAAGATATAGCAATGTCAGACCTAGTAACCACCCAAGCGAAGGACGGTTCGACCGTCGAGTTCATTTATAGCGACCCCATGCAAGGCGGGGTCAAAGACGTCTATTGGTCGCCTGACAAGAGTTATGTCGTTGCGTTCTTTCGTAAGAAGCTCGACGTTCCCTCTCAGGAGCGCATCGACAAATTGGTCGGTAAGTACCGTGACATGATCTTCAATCAGGTCGGGGGCGACTACTGGCGCGAGATCTTCTGCTGGCCGGAGAAGATCGTAACGCACAACGACCGAACGGGCATAGTCGTTCCAGCGTATCGCAAATGCTTCTTCTTTGAAACGGGTATACAAGCGGGCGCGGAGAAGGAAGGCAAATGGTTCACGTCTGCGAAGAACTTCAATCGTTTCGTTGCGCCGGAGGAGCGCGGCAACCTCGCGACTTTTCTACGCATCTGCCTGAATTTGAGTCGCGGCGTGCGACGATTGCACGCCGCAGGACTTGCGCACAGCGATCTGTCGTATAAGAACTGCCTCGTCGATCCTAAGACGGGCTCCGCGTGCATCATCGACCTCGACGGTCTCGTCGTGCCAGGGCTATTTCCACCCGACGTGTTGGGAACGCCCGACTTCATGGCGCCCGAAGTCGTGGCGTCGAGTCGCGACGCCGAGAATCGCGTCTTTCCGTCCCGCGCGACGGATCAGCACGCGCTCGCGGTACTCGTCTATCTCTATCTCCTGCATCGCCATCCGTTGCGCGGTCCTAAGGTCTGGAGTAAGGACAACGACGAACAAGAGTTCCTCGAAATGGGTAAGAACGCTCTTTTTATTGAGAACCCGAACGATAAATCGAACCGCCCGCGCCCGGGGGACGAAGACAATCGTCTACTGCCGTGGTGCGACGTCGATAAATTGCCGTATACGACGACTGGTCCCTACCTAACGGATCTATTCAAACGCGCGTTCGTCGACGGACTGCACAATCCGAGTCAGCGTCCGTCAGCCGACGATTGGGAAGACTCCATTCTCAAGACGACCGATCTCCTCCTACCCTGCGACAATAAAGATTGCCCTAAGAAGTATTTCATCTATAACAATCAAACGAAGCCGGCGTGCCCATACTGCGGTACGAAATACAAACTTCCGATCCCCGTCTTCGATTTCTACTCCTCCTACGACGGCAAATCGTACCGTCCCGAGGGTCGTCGTCTCGTCGTCTGGAGCGGTCAGTCGCTCTATGAGTGGCATTGCGATCGCATGGTAACGCCGAACGAGAAACTGGAGTCGGCAAGGAAACAGCGATTGGGGTACTTCAGCTACTTTAATAATAAGTGGTTGCTCGTGAATCAGCATATGAAGGATCTTAAAAATGTTAAGACGGGCGAACTGATTGCTGAGAATAAGAGCGTCGAGCTTGTCGACGGACTGCAGCTACAGCTCAGTCAGAGTCGTACGGGACGCATTGTAAACGTTAAACTTGCGAACGTGTGATCGCGATGTTGATAAGGACGAAGTGTTATGAGAAGACTACCGGTTTACATTTTAATCGACACGTCGGAATCGATGATAGGGGACGCGCTTGATTCGGCTCAGTCAGGACTTGCGCTCATGCTCTCGACGTTGCGGCGCAATCCTTACGCGTTGGAAACGGTCGCGCTGTCGGTGATTTCGTTCAATTCGTGCGCGCGCGTACTCACGCCGCTCACCGATCTGATTGAGTTCCAGGTTCCGAAGTTGGAACTGCGCCCCGGTACGGCGCTCGGCGCCGCGTTCGATCTGCTCTCCGAACGTATTAAGCTGGAAGTTAAAAAGACGACCGCAGAAGAGAAGGGCGATTTTCGACCGATCGTCTTCTTCATAACGGACGGTAATCCGACCGACGACTGGCGCGCCGCGTTCGCGCGATTTAAGGCGATACGTCCGCGCCCTGCGCTCGTCTACGCGTTAGGGTGCGGCGAGGAAATCGATTTCAACCTACTCAAACAGATTGGCGACGCTACCTTTAGACTCAACGCGAATTCCGAAGAGGAATTGCCCGAGCTATTTAAGAACGTCTTCGTATGGCTCAGTTCGAGCGTCGAGTCGGTGAGTCAGGGCGTGCAAGACGACTTTCTCACGAAAGAGGACGCGAAACTGCCAGCCGGGGTCGAACGTATCGGAGACGATTATCGTTCTCCCACCGCGACCCGGTTTCCGCGCCAAATCTTTCTGCGAACGACCTGCTCCACGACGGGTAAGCACGCGCTCGTACGGCTACGTTACGACGAGACGGCGGAAGCGTACACTCAAGCGCGCAGCTATAAACTCGATTCCTCTTTCGCTGTTGACGAGTCGGGCTACGAGCCGCCGCCGGTGCCGATGGAGCGCATTAGAGTGAAGTTGCCCGACTGTCCCTACTGCGGCAACTACCTTTATATTTTCTGCGGTTGCGGCGCGGTCTACTGCGAGAAGGCGGTTACAGATTACAGCGTTTGCCCTGAATGTAAGACGGGCGGCGAGGTTGGATTCGGCGGCGATTTCGACGTTCGTAATTCCGCCGGCTAAAGAACTATATGGCGCCGTTGCGTGTTTGCGCAGCGGCTTTAACTTTTTTAACCGAGTTATGATTTAACAAGTTAGATCTTATTGCTTGGAAACGATATTTACAACAATGACAGAACACAACGCACATGAAATCTTGTTCGACGGCGCGCGTTACGACGTTGGCGCCGGTCTAACGACGGAGCAGGTTGCGAGTTCGCGCGCGAAGTACGGTCGCAACGAACTCACGCCTCCTGAGCGCGCGCCATGGTGGCGCGAACTACTCGAAGGGTTCGACGACCCGACGATTAAAATCCTACTCGGCGCCGCGTGCCTCTCGCTTGCGGTAACGGCGATCGAGAAATTCGCGTTAAAAAACGCGGACGCGAGCTTTATCGACACGCTCGGAATTTTTATTGCGGTCGCGCTCGCGACGCTCGTCGCGTTCTTCAGCGAACGTAAAAGCGAGAACGAGTTCGAGGCGCTCAATAAAATTCGGGACGATATTCCGATTAAGACGTACCGCAACGGTCAGCTTTGCGAGACGCATATTGGCGAGATAGTCGTCGGGGACGTTGTCGAACTCTTCGCCGGCGACAAGAGTCCCGCCGACGGCGTGATTTTAGAGACGTCGAATTTGTACGCAGACGAATCGACTTTTACGGGCGAATCCCTTGCCGCGCGGAAGTTTGCGACGACGGCTATCTGGGATCTTTCCAGCTTGCGCGAGAGCGTTAAGCTTGGCGACGCGAGCTTTCTTCCGCGCGGCGCGACGATAGCTGACGGGCGCGCGATTATGGTGGTAACGCGCGTCGGGGACGAGTCTGAGATGGGCAAGATAGCGAGCGCGCTTGCGACGTCTGGCTTGGACGATTCTGAAACCCCGTTGACGCAGAAACTTGCGAAGTTGGCGAATCAGATTAGCGTGCTCGGCGTTTCTGCTGCGACGCTAATTTTTACGATTATGAACCTCGTCGCCGCAGTGAAGTCTCCTGTCGCTTGCGAGCTCTTTGGCTCGGCGCCGGGCGCGCTCGGCAGCGTTGCGTTGGCGCTTGTTCTCGGGTACGTTTTAGAGCGTTTCTTGGCGCGTCCTTTCTTTTCGAGCATGGGTACGCCGCTGGAGTCGAAACGCATTCTCGCGCTCGTCTTTATCCCTTGCGTGATCGCAGTTTGGACGGCGCTCGCCGGCGTTTGGGGATTAATGTCGGAAAGCCTTGTCGCTTCGGGTCTTGAACTTCTGAAGTCGGTTTTACTCTCGTTTGTCGTCGCGGTAACGATTATAGTCGTCGCGGTGCCGGAAGGGCTCCCGATGATGACGACGATTAGTCTGGCGCTGAATATGCGCAAGATGGCGCGCGAGAACTGCTTAGTTCGTAAGCTGATCGCGTCGGAAACGATCGGTTCGGCGACGGTCGTTTGTACGGATAAGACGGGGACGCTCACGCAAAATATTATGACGCCGACGTCGGCGTATTGCGACGGTCGCGCGTTTCCCAGCGAGCGATTTCCGGATATGCGCAACGTAGCGTCCTGGCGACGGTTAGTTCGCGGTATAGCGTGCAATAGTCGCGCGAATCTTCACGTCGAACAGCCCGGAGAAGAAGATAGCTTCCGAAACGACGCGCAAACGGTCGGCAACGCGCAAACGGGCGAGATCGCGGTCGCAATGGGTAATCCGACTGAAGGCGCGCTCCTGATCTTTCTGTATCTCGAGGGAATCGACTATCGTCGCGAGCGCGCGCAGTCTAGCGGCGCGTTCTTTGAACTGGAGCATAATTCGGCGCGTAAATATTCCGCAGTAGCGTACGAATCCGAGTCAGAGGGCGCGCTGTGCCTCATTAAAGGTGCGCCGGAGCTTATGGTCAAACGCTGTAGTTCGATTATCGTCGACGACGAAGCGCGTCCGATAGCGGAATATAGCGACTCGATCGAGAACTTTTTACGCGCGTCTTCTGAGAAAGCGTTGCGCACGCTCGGGTTCTGCGAGAAGCGTCTTACTGCGGAGGAGCGTCGCGCTTTGGAATCTGGCACGGACGAGGAGCGCGCGCAAGTCCTTGAAGACTCGAACTTCTCGCTCGTCGGTTTTATTGGCATAATGGATCCCCCTCGTCCTGAGGCGGGACCTGCGGTTAAACGTTGCCAGGGCGCGGGAATCGAAGTTAAGATGATCACCGGCGACTCGTTGCCGACGGCGATTGCAATTGCGAAAGAGGTTGGTATTTACGACGAGAACGGCGATAAGATCGCGACGACGTCGGCGGAATTCGCCAAGGTCTCCGACGACGAGCTGCCGGAATTCGTCGAGAAGCTCAGCGTGCTCGCGCGGTCGACCCCGAACGATAAGTTGCGTATCGTTCAAGCGTTGCACCGTAAGGGCGAGGTCGTCGCCATGACGGGGGACGGCACGAACGACGCGCCTGCGCTGAAGGCGGCGGACGTCGGGCTGGCAATGGGCGTGTCCGGTACCGAAGTCGCGAAGGAGGCGGCCGATATTATTCTTGTCGACGACAATTTCCGCAGCGTCGCGACCGGCGTCTGGTGGGGTCGTTCGCTCTTCCAGAATATCCGTCGGTTCTTACAGTTCCAGCTTTCAGTCAATTTCGTCGCGCTATTATGCTCGACGATCGGTCCGCTCGTCGGCGTGCCGTTGCCGCTCACGGTAACGCAACTCCTGTGGATCAATATCATTATGGACACGTTCGCAGCGCTCGCGCTCTCGACGGATCCGCCTCGACCATATATCATGAAGCGCAAGCCGATTCCGCGCCTTGCGAACGTGGTGACGAAGTCGATGGGCGTCTCGATTCTCGTCGTCGGACTGTACCAGACGCTCATCCTATTCGCGGCGCTATGGGGCGGCTGGTTTGTAACGGGAACGCCGTTCTCCACCTCGGGGAGCGACGCCGAGAATTTAGAAGCGCTCACGGTCTTTTTTACGATTCTCGTCATGTTCCAGTTCTGGCACAAGTTCAACTGCCGCGCGCTAACCTACGACGAATCGCCCTTCGCGCTACTGCTGAAGAACAAAATGTTCCTCGCGATCGTGCTCTCGATTACCGCGCTGCAGATCGTTATGGTGCAAATTCACGCCGTCGGCGAATTCTTCCGCACCACCCCGCTGGAATTCATGCAGTGGATCAAAATCATTGCGCTCACCGCTACCGTGATACCCGTCGCGTGGTTCGGTAGATGGCTCGCGCACTGGTTAGGGTTCGATCGGGAAGAAGCGTGAGTATGTGGGAAGTCGGCGGTTCCCGTTGGACAATCCGGCGCGCCGCACCATGGCGCCACGTGTTTTCGTAGGCGCCTATTTACATCCCCACCGTAAGGTCAATCAGCCCCGGCTTCGCCGGGGCGCCAAAATGGTTGACGTGGAACAATCTCTACTAGATAAAAGGAATAGCGCAAAATGAAAGGTCAAGAATGCAAATTCGTTAAATACATGGAAGGTTCGGGCAAACGGTTTGTCATCCCCGTTTACCAGCGTAATTACGACTGGAAGACTGAAAACTGTAAGCAACTGTACGACGACCTTGTAAAGGTTGTCAAGGAAGGTCGCAAGAGCCACTTTTTCGGGAGTATCGTTTCGGTATTTAACCCTGACTCTCACGGTGAAGAATATCTAATCATTGACGGTCAGCAACGTCTGACTACAGTGACGCTACTTCTGCTCGCCATGTTTAACCTGCTTAACAGCGGCGTTATTTCCTCATCGAAAAGTAATCGAAAACAATTCCTTTACGAAGAATATCTCGTTGACAAGTGGAACGACGAGGTCAAATTGAAACCGGTCAAGAACGATCAGATAGCGCTTGGAAAGTTGTTCTCTGATAAGGATGAACACATTAAATCGTCTAATATGACGGCGAATTACGATTACTTTTATGAACGAATTCAGCGTCAGGAAATTACGGTTGACGAACTTTATGAGGCGATCTGTTCTCTTGAGATCATTAGCATCCTTCTGAATCATGAAGATGATCCGCAACTCATCTTCGAGAGCTTGAACTCGACAGGACTTGACCTAACCGAAGGCGATAAGATCAGGAACTATATTCTGATGGGATTGCCTTCCAAGAAGCAGAGCTCCTACTATGAGAAATACTGGAACAAAATCGAGCTCTATACGAACTATCAAGTCAGCGCATTTGTTCGCGATTATCTGAGCGTTAAGCTACAATCGATACCGCAACAGAAGAAGGTTTACTTCTATTTTAAGGACTTTGTAGAGAGTAATCATATAGAGTCTGAGTTGCTTCTTACCGAGATGCTCGCGTACGCGAAACGATATAAAATTCTTCTTGACGGACAGACCGACAACAAAAAACTTAACTCCTGTATTGACCGTCTTAACCGACTGGAGACTTCGGTAACGCGACCGTATTTCCTCGAGGTTCTGCGGTTGTATGATGAAAATATACTGACACTCACCCAGGTGCAGGAGATTTTTCAAACGGTCGAGAGTTATCTCTTCCGTAGAGCGATGTGCGGTTTGCCGACGAACGCTTTGAACAAAATTTTTCATATGTTACATAGGGATATCGTCCGTTATGACGGTACAGAAGACAACTATGTCGAGAAGTTCAAGTACGCTCTCATGTCAAAGAAAGAGAGCGCGCGCTTTCCGAATGACGACGAATTCATAACTGCATTTTCGGAACGACCTGTCTACTTGATGAAAAAGAACAACGTTTATATTCTTGAACGTTTTGAAAACTTTGGAACGGACGAGACTAACGACGTATACGGCAAGTGTGACGACGGCACATACTCGATCGAGCATATTATGCCGCGGACTCTAACTCCAACTTGGAAGAGAGATTTAGGGGAAAACTATGAGCAGATCCACAATCAGTGGCAACATCGCATTGCGAATCTGACGCTAACCGCTTACAACTCGACATACAGCAACTTACCTTTCGTTGAAAAGAAAACAAAGGAAAATGGTTTTGAACAGAGCGGTATTCGGATGAATATCATGTGGATAGCGAAAAAGGATAAATGGACGTTAGCCGAGCTGGAAGAACGTAACACACATCTCATGTCGCAAGCGTTGCAAATCTGGCCGGCTCCTGTCACGGCATACAAACCGCAAATGAAACAACTTGACGTCTATTCACTTGCAGACGACGAAGATTTGACAGGTCGCCAGATCGCAAGTTTTACCTTTAAGAATACTACGCAACCCGTAAAGAACTGGAAAGAAATGTTCCTGAAGGTTCTTCAGATTTTGTGCGCCGAGGACAAAGGCGTCATAACAAAATTGGCGGCGTCCGATGAGAAGGGGATTGCCCTGTGGTTTACTACAGATTCCAGCGTCTCTCATGGTATGAATCCATTACCAGGTCTTGCTGAAGTCTATGTGTGGACAAATAATAGCACGCAAGTCAAGTTGTCTATATTGAGTCGCCTGTTTGAACTATACGACGAAGATCCTTCCAACTTAGTCTTCTACCTCTGCGAAAGTAAAGAAGGAGACGTCGAAGAGGAGGAGGAATAAGAGAAATAGCCCCCGGCAGAGTCGGGACCCGATTGACCTTCGGTGGGATGTAATTCGGCGATGACGTAGGCGGCGTGGCGTCGTAGTGGCGCCGGGAGCGGCTTGATTTGCTGTTTTGCGTGAATTTGCGATTTCGCGTCCGTCGCGGCGCCCTGGCAGAGCCGGGGGCGATTGACCTACGGCGGCGATGTAATTGGGCGATATTATAGCGCGAACTGCAACGGCGCGTAGCGCTTGAATTCAACGTCCTGCGTAGTCGTCGGGGGCGGTTTTAACCGTAGTTGAACGCGTTATAGTTTAGGTTTTACCCGGCGCGTTTTCAACGGTCGATTGCGCGTCGACGTGTAGCGCTACACACCCTTTATTAGGAGTGAAATTATGTTATCGAATACTACATTCGGGCTACGCGCGTTCGTCTTGCGCGTCGCCGCGTTATTGACGCTGGTCGTCTGTCTCTGCGTTGGGCGCGCCGCGCTATTCGCCGACGAACCGGTCGACGGTCAGACGCCGAGCGCGACCGTCGAAGAAACGAATACGACCGCGCAAGACGCGCTCGAGCCCGAACTTGCCCCTGCGAACGCGTCGGAACCCGACGAGACCGCGACTGTCGACCCGCAAGAGTATAAGCTCGCAGCCGATCCCGAGCCCGAAGGATTCAATTTTCCGCGGCTGCTCTCCGTCTTCTATGGTCCTAGTCCCGACGAGGTCGAAGGTGACGCGCGCTACGGTTACGACCATACGGTCGTCGGCGAGGAATCGACTTTCGTCGTCGTCTGCCGACTCCTGTACGATCAACGCGTGCGTAATCCTTGGGCGTTCTGGGGATTCTGGGCGCTCTTGGTCGCGCTGATCGCGTGCCCCTATCTGCATCGTCGCGCGCGCAGGAACGCGTCCGGACACTCTGACGCGCAGGATAGCTCCGACGTCGAATAACGCCCCGTGTGGACAAATGCAACTCGGCGTTTGGCGTCGCGCGCTCAAACGCCGTAATGTTTGAATTCATACGTTAGAACCAACGTCCTGTATACCAGAAATCTCGCGATTCGCGCGCTTGCAATGTAAAGAAAATCGTCGCGCGTATTCGGACGCTAAATCGACTAAAACCTGCGCATGACGGCGCGTCAAGAAAAGAATAACCGCACGGTCGTTGAATGCGACCGCGTATGCGTTGCTCGTTGCGCGCGCTATTAACGCTCGCGATAGGTTATGCGTCCGCGATCCATATCGTAAGGACTGACCTCAACTACGACCTTGTCCCCCGGTACGACGCGTATCTTGAATTTGCGCATTTTGCCAGCCAGTCGACATAACACGACGTGATCGAGATCGTCGATTTTAACGCGGAACGCGCCGCGCACTTCCTCTGTTACCGTGCCGTGTAGCTCAATCGCTTCTTCCTTCGTCTTCTGTTCTCGTTCCATATCTACCTTCCTATTTTCGAGTACGTTCGTATCGCGACGCGCGTACGTCTGCGCGCGCGAATCGCTCGAACGACAAATTACGTTCGTATCATTGTACCGAATTTTGACTATTTGACAAGTGTCGATTTTCCTAACGAGCGACGAATACACGACGCGCGCTCGCGCCCCTACTTTACTAATCGCTCCGTCCGTGTATAATCAACTTTTTGACGTCGCTCGCGCGCAATCGCGTAGCTCGCGTGCGAACGCCAAGGTTACGCGCTACGCGTTGAGAAGGATCGCCCAATGGATCGCACGCCCTATCAGGAACAGATAATTAAACGGTACTATGAACATCAGCCCGAGATTATGACGCAAAAGCTACAGGAGCTCGCGACGGAACTCTATCTGGCGACGACTCCCAAGAAGCGCGAACAACTCTGGAAACGCGTCGCGCTCGCGCTCGCTAATCTCAAAGTCCCACAATCGCAAATTGACGCGATCATTCAGCAAAACGACCCCGTCGTGCTCGCGCGCTTTCTCGAAAGACGCGAAGGAAAGAAATAAAGATCACTATGACAGACCCGATCATTAGACGCCCGGACGACTTCAAAGTCGATAAGCCACGCATCGAACGCGCCGTGCGCGAAATTCTGCTCGCGATCGGCGAAGACCCTGAACGCGAAGGGCTACTCGAGACCCCGCAACGCGTCGCGCGTATGTACGAGGAACTCTTTCAGGGACTCGGTCAGGATCCCGCTTCGCACCTGCAGAAATTCTTTACCGAACGTTACGACTCCATGGTGGTCGTTAAAGACGTCGAATTCCACTCGATGTGCGAGCACCATCTCCTACCGTTCGTCGGTAAGGCGCATATCGGCTATATCCCGCAAGGCAAAGTCCTCGGGCTCAGTAAGCTCGCGCGCGTCGTCGAGACGGTCGCGCGGCGCCCTCAGTTGCAGGAGCGTATGACCGAGACGATCGCGGAACTGCTCATGAACGAACTCAACGCGCTAGGAGTCGGCGTCGTTATTGAAGCGACGCACACCTGCATGACGCTACGCGGCGTTCGCAAACCCGGCTCGCTGTGCGTAACCTCCGCGCTACGCGGATCGTTCCGCTCTAACCCGACGACGCGCGCCGAATTCCTTAATTTGGCGATCCCGCGCTAATCCTTATAGCGTTCAAGGACCTTCCGATGACAGACGCACAGAGACACGACTCGAATCCGCGCCTCGATTTGCGCGAGATTTATCGACCGATCGAGCGCGAACTTGAAACGACGACGACGACCTTGCGCAATAGTCTGCGGCACGGCGACCCGACGCTCGACGGCTACCTCGACTACTCCTTTCAGCTCGGCGGTAAGCGGCTGCGACCCGCGCTACTGCTATTGGCGGCGCAGGCGTGGGGGCGCGTCGAAGAACGCTGCTACCTGTGCGCGGCGGCGCTCGAAATGATACACACCGGCTCGCTCGTGCACGACGATATTCTCGACGGCGCGCGCTTTCGCCGACATCTTGAGACGGTAAACGTTAAGTGGGATTCGCACCGCGCCGTACTGATTGGCGATCTTCTTATAACGCGCGCGTTCGATCTTATCTGCGCGTGCGACGACAGCGTAATTTTCCGTAAAGTCTCGAATTTGTGCCAGGCGACCGTCGAAGGCGAGCTGTTTCAGACGAACGCGATCGGTAATTTTAACCTGACCCTGGACGACTATAACGTTATCGTTCGAGGTAAAACAGCGTCCCTTATAGAATGCTCGACGTTTTTGGGCGGGTATCTCGCCGGCGCGCGCGACGCGGACTTGGACGATTTCGCGCGCTTCGGTCGAATGATAGGTATGGCGTTTCAGATTTTCGACGACGTTCTCGATCTCGTCGGGGACGAACGCGCGACCGGTAAGACGCTCGGAACCGATCTCGCGAATCGTAAAGAGACGTTGCCAATGATACGATATTTTGAGAGCCTTTCCGATTCAGAAGCGGAAACGTTGCGCGAGCGTCTGGCGACCGATTTAACGTACGTCGAGCGCGTCGAGATAGCGGACGAGATGCGCCGTTCCGGCGCGGTCGAAGCGGCGTGTAAGGACGCCGACGCGTTGATTTCGGACGCGCTACAATTGTTGACGCGCCTGGAAGCGCGCGGTTGCGCATTAGGACGCCAAGTTAGTAGCGACGCGTTCGCGTCTCTCGCGGCGCTTGCCCGGTTCGTCGCGCGACGCAATATTTAGTCGCGCAACCCAGACTTTCTTTTTACGGAATATGTGAGATTATGAAACGGATAGCGAATTACCCGATAGAACGTTCAGAGATAGCCGGCGTCCCAGTACAGCGACTCGCAACGGAGTTCGGCGGCACGCCTGTTTTTGTTTACGACGCGGCGAAGATAGTGGAGCGTTACAACGACGTTAAGGATTTCGGCGTCGTCCGTTTCGCGCAGAAGGCGTGTCCCAATCTTGCGATTGTTAAACTCCTTCGCGGACTTGGCGCAAAGGTCGACGCAGTGAGCGCCGGCGAGTTGCAACGCGCGCTCGCCGCCGGTTACGCGCCTAGCGAGATAGCGTATACGGCGGATATTTTCGACGAGGACGCGCTTGAACTCGTCGTTGGCGCCGCGTGGGGATGCGTCGTGAACGTCGGTTCGCCGGATATGATTTATCAGCTCGGCGCGCGGCTTGGCGAGCGCGCGCGCGGGTTAGGGCTTACGTTGCGCGTTAATCCCGGTTTCGGTCACGGTCATAGTCGCAAGACGAACACGGGGGGCGAGCTTTCGAAGCACGGGGTGTGGTACGGTCAGATTCACGATTGCGTCGATATGGCGACTCATTTCGGAATGGACGTTACAGGGCTGCATATGCATATCGGTTCTGGCTCTGATTTCGAGCATCTTCAAAGTGTGTGCGACGCAATGGAGTCGGTCTGTCTAGCGGTCGGCTCGCGTATTCGTACGATTAGTTGCGGGGGCGGTCTGCCCGTTCCGTACGAGACGGGCGGCGAGTATATCGACGTATCGGAGTTTACCGCGCGTTGGCACGGCGTCGTTAAGCGATTGGAAGAATCGTTTGGTCACGCGGTAACCCTTGAGATCGAACCGGGTCGCTATTTGGTCGCGGAGAGCGGTTCGCTCATCACGCAGATTCGTTCGATTAAGAAGCAACACGAGACGCTCTTCTATTTGGTCGACGCGGGCTTTACGCACCTCGTTCGTCCGATGGCGTACGGTAGCTATCATCCAATTTCCCTTGCGCGCAACCCCTCGAATACGACGGTTGCCGACGGCGAGGTCGACGCGGTCGTCGGCGGTCCGCTTTGCGAGTCAGGCGACGTCTTTACGCAAGAAGAAGGCGGATTCGTCGTAACGCGCCGCCTGCCGAAAGCGAACGTCGGCGATTATCTCGTTCTTGAGGTCGCCGGCGCGTACGGCGCTGCAATGTCGTCGAACTATAATTCGAAATTCCTCGCGCCCGAGGTGTTGATCGAGTCGGGCGTTCCGCGTTTGATTCGTCGAAAGCAGTCCTTTGAGCACATGATAGCGAACGAAATTTTTTAACGCGCGTTCGTTTCGCACGTTGATTTCTCGCCGTCGATAAAAAAGAGTCTCGCGAAAATTCGATCTTCGCGAGACTCCCTTTATTGGTTGGTTCATAACCAACGTAGAGATTTTCACCTTTCTACATTTGATCTTGCGCGTTCGGTTCTTCGTCCGACGTCGCTTCCTCCGCGAGATCCTTGGCGTCGGAGTCGGGATCGGCGGCTTTGTCCGGAGCGTCTCTCTTAAAGAACTCGATCGGCTGCAGCCCTAATTTCTGCGCGAAGAGCGAGCCGGGGAACTTCTTGATCGCGGCATTGAACTGCGCGACGAGCTCGTTGTAACGTCCTCGGGACGCGGCGATGCGATTCTCCGCGCCTTCAAGTTCGTCCTGCAGTCGCAAGTAATTTTCGTTCGCCTTCAGTTCAGGATACGCTTCCGCGATCGCAAAGAGCCGACCAATCGATCCCGAAAGTTTCGCTTCCGCTTCCGCCGCCTCTTGCGGGGCTTCTGTCTGCATCAACTTTTCTCGCGACTCGTTTACCGAATCAAAGACGTCTTCTTCGTGCGTTGCGTATTCGCGCGTAACTTCGACGAGTTTCGGTATAAGATCGTCGCGCCGCTGCAACTGGCTCTCGATCTGCGCCCATTGACTCTCGCACTGCGTCTGCAAGTCGATCAGCGAATTGCGCACGCTCACGCCGCCGACAAAAAAGACTGTCGCAACGATAATGACGAATACGAGAAAAGCCAGTAGTTTATTCCTAAGCACCTGGGAGTCCTCCCTATTAAATTGCCACAATCGCGTCCTCCTCGAACGCTTCCCATGACGTCATTATATCGGAATGTAGCGCCTTTGACAAGCGTAATTTTGACCCATGCGATAATTTCGAGTAGACTAGTTATTCTTGTAGCGATTATAAAAAATAGACGTTTAAGACAAGACGTAGTAATTAGACTACCAGCCCCCCGACGCGCCGCCGCCGCCCGCGCTACCGCCGCCGCCGCTAAAGCCTCCGCCCCCGCCGCTAGAACCGCCGCCGCCTGAACCGCCGCCGTTGCCGCGAAAACCGCCGCCGAGAAGCCCGCCGTACGTGCAGAACCACCCGATTGCACGATTCGCCTTCGCGATTGGAGCGCAATATAACTTACCCAAAGGCGGAATTAACGTCGTGATGAAGAACCAAAGCGTGTTCGCCGTCGCGTGAAAGCATAAAACGATTAGAGGGAGGAAACCGAAAAAGAAACAGCCCGCGCCGAGCGCCTTATCCCACCACTTCGATTCGCGCGACTCCTCGACGTCAAGCTCAGGCGGGGCGTCGCCGCGTACCGTCTCGCTAATGACTTCAATCGCGTCGATTAGACCGTCCGCATAACGCTCCTCGCGAAAATAAGGCTGCATACGACGCAAGACCGCCCCTGAACGACCGTCCGTGAGCTCGCCCTCGTAGCCGTACCCGACGTCGAGGCGGAATTTCCGAAGCTCGGGAATGATCGTGAGTAATACGCCGTCGTCTCGATCCGCGTCGCCAGGACGCCACGCGTCGAAGAGCGCTAGTCCAACCTCTTCGATCGACTCGTCAGGCGGAGGAATAACGGCGACAATCATCTGACCGCCCGTAATCTGCTCGAATTCGACGAGCGCCGCTTCCACTCTGCTCGCGTCCTCCGACGTCAAGAGACCTACCTGATCGACAAGGCGACCCGTTAATTCTGGCGCCTCGTAGGCATATGACGAGATAATCGACGAAAGAAGCGTAACGAGCGACGTTACAAGAAGAGTCGACAAGCGCGATGGACGTTGCATTTTAGACCGCCTATAAATGGAAACTCGCCGCAACGTGCGTTACGGCGCAAGGGGAATGAATTTCGAATGCGGACGAGATTATTCGTCGAGCCAATCGAGCGTCTCGGGAAGCGGGGAACCGAGATTGACGCACCCGGTCGCCGTAACCGCGACGATATCCTCGATCCGGATTCCGCCCAAG
>ONJR01000238.1 GCA_900318195.1 uncultured Planctomycetota bacterium | reverse complement strand
GATTCGAGATAGTTCCTCGAACTTTTGTCGTTCACACGTATTGTTCGCTCGCCGCGACCTGTTGCGAGATAATAAACGATCTCCGTCTCGTTAAAGTTCGACGCGGAATCGCTAAAGGATCCCGACATATCCCCTTTACCGTAAGTTCCCGCGCTCGACGCGCTATAGGACGCGCGCGTCTTCTCGCGCAGAACGCCTTCTTGCGATAGTAACGACCATTCGAACTCAGGGGGCGCGTTCGGATCAGACTGCGCTTTGGGCGTGTAAAGATAGGTAATAGCGCCGCCGTCGAGCGACGTTTCCACTCGGTACGATTGATTAAAGGTCTGCGAGGTAACGACGTAGGTTAGACCGGAACCGCCGTAATTCTGCTCGGTCGTCGGCTCCGTCCAGGACATAGGCGCAGAAGAATATTCCTCGTAGAGACTTGTCGTATTGAGGTTGCGCATTCTATTGGCGTCTGAGTCCGTCGAGTCGAGCGTCCATATAAGATCGCGTCCAGGCGCCGACTTCAACGCGATCTTCCAAGTTGAAGAATCGAGCTCAGACTTACCGGCGACGACGGAGAAGTTCACGTTGCGACCATACGCAACTGGACGAGACGGCATACTCTTAGAGTACTGTGTGTCGACCGTAGTCGAGTCTGTCTCCGACGCAGTTCGAGTCGCTTCGGTATAGACCCAGCCGTCGTCCGTTGTCGGCGAATCAATTGTATTCGAGTCGAACGAACGTTTTATCGTTATTGCCGAGTCGCTTGAATTCGTCTTCGACGTCGTCTCTAGCCCATCGACGTCGTTCGGCTTGGTAGTCCACGACATATTCGAGGATTCGTTTGTCTCGTTCGAAGACTCTTCTGCGCCTGTCGTATGCCATTCGACGACTCCGCCGCTGACTTGTAGCGTTGAATCCATATGGCTCGACGCGGCGCTCTCTTCAGTTGAGCTGGAACTTGTCGAACCGCTACCGTAAAATAGGTTAGAATAGACCCCTTGAATTAGCGTCCCGCTCGAACCTGAACTCGTGTCAGCCGTTTCCGAAAACGAATTATGAAGTTCGTTTTCAACTGGAGTCATACGAAAACTAGCGGAAGTATCCGACGGCGCGGAAGGTAGCGACAGCGGAGTCGTTACCATTTGCGAACTCACTAGCGACCATTCGCCGTCAGGACCGAGTTGGCTATAGTAATATTCTGTATTCTGTTCGTTGCGCGTTTGAGCAGAAGAGGAGGAGGTTGTCAAATTCCATTGCGCGCCAACCATACTCGTCTGATCCGACTTGACTTTCGTCCAACTCGACGAGCTCGCTTCGTCGGACGCGCCGTAGTTCAAGGCAAATCCGGAAGTTACCCAGTCGCCGGCGCTCCAGTCGCCGCGAAGATTGCGCGCCGTCGCGGTATCGGATGAGGACGAGGCGTCGAGCGTCCACTCGTTAGCGCCTTGACGAAAGTCGCCCTCGCGCGCGCTATAGCGTACGTCGCGGTCGTTGCCAGCGTCTGTCCAGTAGGAACCGGCGCTAAGCGCTAGTTCGCCGTCCGAGAGCGCGTAGACCAAATGAGAGGCTGAGTCCGAATGAGACGTCGTTGCCAGTTGCGTCTCGTAGCTCACGCCAGAGCCTTGCGCCGTCGCGTCCCCGTCGAAGAAACTGGTTACGCTTGAATTTAACTTATTGCCTGTTCCGGAGTAGGATAAGTCGTAGTTCGAAATCTCATGATTATCCACAACGCCGCTGACAGTATTCCACTTTTCGGTCGCTTGGTCGTAGCTCGTTACAAATATCGAATGATCGTTAGAGTCTGTTCCCTGATAGAAACGCGCCGTCGAGCCAGATTCATTATTCGCGCCGGAGTAGACGCCGTTGAGTCCGAGCGTTTCGGATAAAATGCGCGAACTCGATTCCTCTTCTCCCGAACCGATCATAACCCAGTCGTCGTTCGCCCACGAACTCGTCGCCGAGTATGCGCTACGATCGCTTCTCTTGCGGAACTCCGTCGTTGTCGCCGAGTTAAAGGTTATCGATTCTCCTGGACTCGGCGTCAGCGTGCGCGCGTCGTTATTAAGGGACGGCATATTCGATTCGCCGTTGAGGCTCGGCGCCGTCTCGTCGTAATTTCCGACGTTGTCGATCGACGTCTGCGTCGTTTCGCCGCTTTCAGTTCCCGTACCGCCTGTTATTGTCCATTCGCCGTTCGCTATTTCTTTCTGGTACGATTTCGTCATCTGCGCCGAACTTACGTCGCTACCGCTTGTGAGTCCGACTATACTGCCGCGCTGATACGCGCCAGACCACGTAGAATTGTAACTTGAACTCGAGGCAATCGAGCCGTTCCCTGTACCGCTCGACACGCTCCAGCCGTTTGCCGAGAGGGAATGATTGACCGTCTCGCTCCACGACGTCTGCGTCGACGCCGTTTCGGAGTACTGACCGGAAGCGGTTCGCGTTTCTGAGGTTGAACCGTACGTACTACGATTAGACGCGCCCACATTCGAGAACGTAACGGTCTTCGTTCCTGAACCTTCGGTAATACCAGTTCCTGAGGCGGCGCTCCAGCCGTTGGAGTTCCAATTGCCGCTACCGTAATAGGTCGTTTTTGACAACGAGCTTTCGGCAATCGTTACCGTTCGCTCGCCTAACCGCGTCGCACATAGTCCGCCGTTCCAAGAGACGTCGGAGAACGGAGATTCATGCTTGCCGTTATTCTCGACTGAAATCGTTTCACGACCGTTGATTGCGAATAGTCCAGAGGTTGACCCGGCGAATACGCGTTTGAACTGCAGCGAGTCTTCAAAGGAAGTTACAAACCGATTCGAAAAGACCGGCACATTAGCGCCGTATTGCGATTCATGTGTCAGCGTCGTCGTCTTTGCCGTAAAGTTCGACGTCTTCTTATCGAACGTCTCGCTTGTCGTCGCGCCGCCGATCGTCTGCTCGATATAGGCGTAATCGCGCGTCTCAATGAGTTGGTTCAAGGCGCCTGTATTGTCTCGCTTGACGAGATCGTAACTGTGCGCGTCGAATTTAACGCTTTCACGAGCCGACGAATAACTATACGCGTACTTCGAGGTAAAAGAGCCGCTATAAGTTACGCCGCTTAACGTATAACTATAGGACCAGATCTTCGTCGCACTGTAGCGATAGACGCCGTCGACGGCGTAGACGTCGACCGTCAGCGTCGTGGCGTACTCGACCCCGTTTGTCGTAACGTTATCGTTGATCGAATACGAGTATGATCCGGTCGTTTGCGTCGGTACGGCGCTCGGGAGGTAGGCGCCGTCGGCGCGTAATTCAGACGGGGTAATATCATTACCAGGCGCTTGAACGTTAAGGGTCGACGTCATCGTCGAGAATCCGCCCAACTCGTCGTCGACGCGATACGCGATCGAGACGGTTCCGACGAAATTCGCGGACGGCGTGAATTCTAAATAGCGTTCGTCGGCGCTTATTGCCAGCGTGCCGGCGGACGGGTTCGAGAGGGTCGCCGAAGTAATAACAAGATTGGAACCGCTAGGCGCGTAATCGTTTGCGAGCGGGTCGAGTAGGATTGCCGAGGAGTAGCCGGCGCTGGTCGTGTTTACAACGGTAAACGCGTCCGCGCGCGCGGTTGCAACGGCGACCGGCGCGGGGGTTGGCGCCTGATCGGGCGAGTCTAATATAACGAATGTGTCGGCGACGTGGGCGCCGTCCTCGTCAAGTACTTCGACGGCAAAGATCGTTGCGTTACCCGCTGTGATTCCATCGACCGCAGTCGGGGTCGGGGGCGCGTAGCTCCATGCGCCGGTACTTTCGTCTAAAGTTACTGTTCCAACGAGCGGCGAGGTTGTTACTTGTCCAGATTTGCCATTCGGCGCAAGACCAGCGGAGATCACTCCGGTTACCGAGCTGGCGCCGGGATTGTATTCGACTTCAATGGTATCGATCGCGACGTCGTTCGTATTGCCGATCCCATTGTTGCGCGCGCGTCTGATGGTGGGAACTGGTTCAGAGAACGCGGAGTTGCCAAGGGTACTATAACCGTTTGCGCGGACGCGATAGAGGTAATTGACACTCTTGATGAACGTCGTGTCGGTGAGCGAAGTATTCGTCGTTGGTGAAAAGTTCGCCCAGGTTTTTCCGTTGTTGGCTGAACGCTGAACCGTGTAATTCTTAGCGCCAGGAACTGGATCCCAAGTTACAATTGCGTATGCGTTATCAAATCGTTCCGCGTAGACTCCGGTTGGGGGCGCAGGTTTCGTTCGATTGGTTGTAACCGCCGCAGACGTCGTAAAGTCGGAGTAGACTCCTTCTCGGTATTCACGGACGCGATAGCTGTAAGTTACGGAACCGAGGACAGTAGAATCGACGTAGTTTGTATTCGCGACGCCCGACGCGATTGTCGTCCAGTCGTCGTTAGTAGGCGCGCTGACTGACGCGCGTTGAATTTCATAAAATTCAGCGCCGCCGTCTCCAAGCCATGCGAGCGCGATTGCGTTTGTCGTAAGCAACGTTGCGGTAAGAGAGGTCGGCGCGTTCAGAACGGGCGAGCCTGGTACGAAGGCAAGCGAATACTCGGGATTGCCGGCGTTCGCGGCGGCGTAAATTCGCGCGTAATAGCGACCTGGCGCGAGACCGGATAAAGAAAGAGTCAGTTCGGCGCCGGTAAGGGACGCATTACGAACGAGTTGGTTCGCGGCGTCGTAAAGTTGGAGCGCCAACGGGTCGCCGCTCGCGGCAAATCGCGCGGTAATCGATCCTTCGGCGCGATAGCTGGTTAGATTGAACGCGAACCAGTCTTCGTCTCCAACGGGCGTCGCTAATTTGTCATAGTATACGGCGCGTGTCAGCGCGCCGAGATTACCGCCGTTCGCGTTATAGAGCGGTTGAGCGTCGACTTCAGACGGCGTGTTATTAGGCAGTAGCGCGTCGTCTGGGACGAGCGTTCTTATTGCGATTGGCGTCGACGTATATAACGCGTCGTCAGTTGCGTATCTCGCGCTAACTCGGTAATAGTACGTAGTATTGGAATCGAGCGAGTAGTCCGTGTAACGCGTTTCGTCGAGCGCTGAGACGAGCGTCGAGCAGGAAATGGCGTCGAAGGAACGCTCAAGCTGATACGAAAGAGCGCCCGGCGTCGGCGTCCATACGAGCGAAATGTCAGACGTTGTAACCGAGTCGGGGGGTAACCAGGTCGGCGCAGACTTGATTAATGGAACGTATGGCGCCGTAATCGTTATCGAATAGTCTGATACGAATGTTGCGGTTGCGGCGTCGTTTGCGTGAACTCTAATATAGTATGCGCCCGCGACAATTCCGTCGAGCGAGATCGCGTTCGAATCGCCGACGGCAACGACGTTGAGCTCGGCGTCGAGCAATTCGAGCGCTAACTCCGTTCCACTAGCGCCGACGCCGTAACTAAGCGTTACGCTATGGCTTGCGCCCCCGTCGACGTTCATTTCAAATCGGAAATAATCCTCGTCGTCGACGTAGGTAAGAGCGGTAAGCGTCGTTGAGGTCGTAATTAGCCCTAGATCCGCGTTTGACGCGCGGGTCGAGACGTAGATCGGGCTATTATTCGGTTCGAACAGATCCGGCTCGGGGAAAGTTTCGATATAGTACGCTTCGCTTGGCGGCGCCAGCCCAGCGCGATTGCGCGCGGCGACACGATAGTAATAGCCGGTTTCAGGCGCTAATTCGGCGTCGTAGTAAGTATAGCTTCCGTAATTATCTTCGAGCGTCGTCCAGGTTGAAGCGTCTGGCGAGCGTTCGATCTTCCAACCGGTTGCGTCGACCGTTGGCGTCCATTCGAGCCGGACTTCACTGTCGCTAAGCGCAGTTACCGTAATCTCGTCAACTTGTTGCGGAGCGTTGGCGGCGGTTCGTCCCGACGCTTCGACGTAGGGCGAGACGGCGCCGTTGGCGTCGACGGCGCGGACGCTGTAGTAGTATTCGGTATCGACCGCTAGACCGTCGTCTAGAAAAGTATAGGAGTTTGTACCGGGAAGCGCTTCGATCTGCGCAATTGAACTCCAGGATTCAAATTCGGACGCGCGTTCAATTTGATAGTACGCCGCGTCGGTTACGGGCGACCATTCGAGGGATAGGGAGGTAAGACCGTTAGAGGTTACCGTTAAATTACCGGGCGCGAG
>ONJR01000214.1 GCA_900318195.1 uncultured Planctomycetota bacterium | reverse complement strand
GCCGCCCATGCCGCCCATGCCGCCGCCATAGCCGCCGTTCATACCGCCGCCGTAGCCGCCGCCGCCATAACCGCCGCCGCCGCCGTAACCGCCGTTACCACTATTACTGTTGCCGTAGCCGCCGTCCTGAGAGTTGTACGTGAACATCTTCAGGAGTTGCGAGAAGTACGGCTGCGGAGCAACCAAGACGTAACGACGATCGCCAGAGATACCGGCGGAAGTCGAGAAGCCCGCGCCCGTGCTAATGTAGTCGATGACGGGATAGTAACCCGGATTCGGCTCGACGTACGTAATTTCCGGCACGTCGGACTCGTCCGCCTTCTGGGTCGGACGTTTGTACGAAGAAGCATACTCGTTCGCTTTGCTCTGAGCGGCGCTCGACGCGCGCGCTTCATTGTGCGCGGACGAGCTTTCCGCCGCCTTCGCCATACGCGCTAACTCGCAAGAAGTGCGCGTCTGCAGTTGACCGACGAGCGCGGCGGCGTTCAGGATTTCCTGCTTCACTTCTTCCTTACGACGACCTTCCGCGAGCGCTACTGTAAAGCCCGCTTCGTCGTCTTTCAGAGTAACGACGGTCGTCGTCTGATGTTGTTTCGGCGTGCCAGCGTTCGTATAGATGGTAACCGTAACTTTATTCTGCGCTAATTCGCCCCACGATTTCGTAATGAGGAAATTGTAGTCTCCGCTGAAGCCCATCGGACATGCGTACGCCTTCGAGCGCATATCCTTGAGATTATCGGCATATCTGCGTCGCACGTCGTTCGTCGTATCGAAGAGAACGCCTCCCGCCGCAGTCCGCTTTTGCGCGTACCAGCATACAGCGCTCGTCGGCTCTTGAACCGCGAGATCGATTTCCGCGTCGCCGGACCATGAAATCTCAACCAAAACGTCGCGCACGCGCGCGTCGGCGATACGTTTCGCAAACGCTTTCGCTTCTTGCTCGCGTCCGTCTTCCATCATTCTTTCATAGAGATCCTGGGCAATTTCCTCGCCTGGTTTTTGCACCTGTTCAACGAGAGCGCCGTCCCAGACAACCGAAGCGATCCCTTCGGCGACCCACATGAGCGCCTCTTCGTCGTTGAGCTCTTTCGCAAGCGCAAGTCCGCGTACGTACGGCTCGGGACGAGACGGCTCAATTTTAGAGACGTCGCGATAGATCTTGAGCGCGCGCTCTTGCGAGCCGATCGATTCGAGATACGCAGCGACGCCTAGTAGCGCGAGCGGATCGCCGCTGAAGTCCGCGACGGAGAGCGCCGCTTTTTCGACTTCCTTCTGCGGCGCTTTCGCCTTAATGAGCGCGGCGACGAGCGCCTCGTACATCCAGGACGCGGCGCAATCGTTGCGCATCGCCGACTTGAGGAACGCGACCGCCGCTTCCGGCTGGTCGTTCATTAGCTTCTGCGTTTCCAAGACAAGCGAATCGTTGAATTCCTTACGCGCCTTCTCGTAGTTAGCAATTTGGCTCGCGTTCGCGCCTTCCGGCAACTCCTTAGGCGCCTTCGCGGCGAACCACGCGTCGTATTTCGCGTTGAGATCGACCGGCGCTTGCGCTAGCGAGCCGACCGCTTTCGCCTTCGCTTGCGGCGCCGGCTGAGCGCTCGCTTGCTTACGGGACTTGGAAGGCACGGCGAAGAGTCCGCCGTCGGCGGGCGCTGGCGCCGCCGCAGGAGCGTCGAGGAAGTTCTTCATAATGGCGTCGTTAGCGGCGCCGGCTCCGGCGTTATTAGCGCGTCCGGCGGAAGGCACGTTAAACATACCGCGACCGCCCATGCCGCCCATCATGCCGCCCATGCCGCCGCGACCTCCCATCATGCCGCCCATGCCGCCCATCATGCCGCCCATGCCGCCGCCCATCATGCCCATACCGCCGCCGCCGGTGTTCGGTTGCATAATGAGGTCGCCGACAGAGTAGAACTGTAGCGTGGTCGAAATTTCAGGATTATTCTTAATCTCGTCTTGCGTCGTAATGAAGAGCGCGTCGTCGAGAATCGTGAAGCCGAGGTCGTGCGGACGGAGCACGAGCTTGAGCGCCTTACGTAGACTAATATTGGAGAGTTGCTCGTTCACTTGCAACGAGGACGGCGCGCCCGCCGCTTCTTCAATATTTGTCGTGTCGAATACGACGTTGATCGCTTGACCTTGATCGCGCAACGTTTGCTTAACCTGCTCGATCCAGTCGCTGAGCATGAGATCGGAGTCTTCGCCGCCTTTGACGTCAACCTTGATCTCGAGCGCTTCGGAGATGCGTTGTTCTTCTTCTGAACCGGTAAGGTTCGCCTGCCCGTACTTCGCCTTGCGCACTTTCGTCAGGTTGACCCAAACTTCCGGATCCGGATACGAGATCGGCGGTTCGTCGGAGACCGGAACGTGCGCGCGTTCAACGGACATGAGCGTGTCAAGCAATTTCTTCTGACGAGTATGGCGCAGATACATATTTTCATGCCACGCGTCGGCTAGAACGGCAACGTTCCAAGCCTGAGTCGGCAGCGCGTTGTCAGGCGAGATATTCGACGCTTCCTTAGCGGCTTCGGCGGCGAGAATGTACTTACTCTCGTCGACGAGCGCTTCAAAGCGCTTCATAATTTCAACGACCTTCGTTTCGTCAGCCAACTTCTGCGCGCGCGCTTTCTCAACGCTTTCCGCAATGGCTAGATTGCGTTGCGCGGCGCGCTGTTCGACGTCGCGTTGCGCTTTCTGAGCGCGTACGAATTCACCGGTCGCGGCGAGTTCGCTAAGTAGCGTCGCGCGTAGATCGGCGGAGATTACCGGGTCTTTCTTTACGGTCTCAATGGCAAACTTAATGTGCTGCAGTTCGCCTTCGGGATCGGATTTCGAGTTTTTACGCGCTTGTTGGGTAACGGCGCGCACATGCGTCTTGATCTGTTGCGACGCGACTTTCACGTTGCCGGCGGCAGCGTCGAGAAGCGTTCCAGTCGACCTTGCGGTCGCCTTACGCGCGGCGTTCTCGTAAATGGAGTTAAATTCGTCGACGTCGGCGCCAGTCTCTTCAATGATTTCGTCGGCAACCTCAGGCTCGTCAACGACAGTTTCTTCGACGGTTTCTTCGATGGCAGGAGTCTCGTCTTGCGCGTCTTCGACGATTTCTTCTTCCTCTTCAAAGCCGGCTCCGGCGTCCTCTTGAGTTTCGGCAAAATCAACGACTTCGTCGTCGGCAACAGCTTCTTCGTCGACGGTAATTTCGTCGTCCTGCGCGGGTTTCGCGCCAAGTTCGGCGTCCTCGGTTAGTTCGAGCTCGTCGCCCGGCTCTTCAGCGAAGGCTTCGTCCTCTTGATCAGCGCCAAATACGTCAATCTCGCCTTCGTCACCGCCGGCGGTCGTCTGAACTTCCATACCGCGTTCGTCTTGCGCGAGAGCGAACTCGTCCTGCACCATTCCGGCGAGACGCGCGGCAGTCGCCGTATCGCCCTGCGCCTTCGCTTGATCCGCGAGATCCAGCGTAAGATCGACGGCGTCGTTAATCGCAACTTGCTCGTCCGCGAGGAGCGAGGAGCCCGCAATCGCGAGCGTCGCGCCGTTATTGGCGGAGGCGGTCTGCGTTAATTGATAAAGATATTGATTGCTCTTGGACGGCGCTTGCGGCGCAAGGCTCCATTCGATATCCGCTTCTCGACCGTCGGCGAGCGCGACCGGAATCGAGACGTTCGCCTTACTGAGCGCGGTCGCGGATGAGCCGACTAGGTACGTTTCACGGTCGCTACGAATCGGCGGCAGCGGGTTAGGATAGACCTTCGCGTCGCCGAGTTTGAGTTCCGCCGTCTCGGGATAGAACACGGTCGCCGTCGCGGCTTTCGCTAGTTGCGCGCCCGCTTCCTTCGCGGTGGACGAGGCTTCCACGACGTATCCGCCCGTGCGGTTCGCTAACGCGCCCAAGACCGGTAGATTCACATTCGCGCCGACGCCAAAGGAATTGACGGGCACGCGCGCGTCAACGAGCTTCTCGACGGTCTTTTCAAAGACGTTCTCGTCGAAAGCCGCGCCCGTGCTGACGCCGCGCCCGACGAATACGATCGAACGATCAGCGGCGTCGTTATAGTCGAACGCGTCGACTGCAGTGGTAAATCCTCGTTCGAGGTCGGCGGCGCCTAGCGCGTCGTGCTTCGCAAGGTTGGCGACGGCGCTTTTAAGTTCAGGCGAATCGACCGGTAGGAAATCTTCGGTAATCGGCTCAGTTTCGTTTGACACGGCGAAGAGCTTTACGCGCGCGTTTTTCGGAAGGTTTGCGACCAAATTCGCGACGGTTTCCTGCGTAGTCGCGCGCGTTTCCTTCGTTAACTGAGACGCGGAGAAGTCGATCAGCGCAACGACGTCGACATAATCGGACGTTGAATCGATCTCGTCGGCTTGTAGCGGGACAAGAAAGCAATTCGTGCCGTCGCTTAGTTGGTACGTCTCCATAGGGACTTCTGCCTCAGCCCCAGGCGCCGCCGAGACGCCCAAGACGGACGTTAGCGCGAGCGCAATGGCGGGCAGTATTATGAAAAGGCGCTTTTTCATTATAATGATCCTCTTCTCCGAAAATCTATTGAACCGATGTATTGGAAGCCGGATAGGTCTTACGAAATCGTACGCGCCTACGCGCTTCCGCTTTCGCCTCGTCCAATCTCTATATTTTGCGACGCTCGCGACGCGCTGGTCGCGACCGCCAAGCGCTGCGCGCGTCAACGCGCCGCTTTCGTTGTAGTCTATAGTTATACCCAGAACGTCGACTTCTTTCAATTAAATTTATCGACCGAACGGCGAAACAATCGCAATCGTTGACGCCGTTGTCGGAACGACCGAAAAAATCGGCAATTCTAGGCGTTCGCGCGCGAAACGACCCGCGCCACGCGCGCAACTCTCAATTCTGTAATAAGCGTTAAGTCTCGACGCCTGTCTCACGTTGGCGCGACTATAACGCTACCGTGTCAATTTTAAATCGGCGCGATATGATTGGCAAGAGAAAATTCCCCTTTTTCGCCTTTTTTCAAAAAAAACCGTTTACCCATCTTGTCAAAATTACGATTATACCGAATTTCACACAATCAACAGATTCAACCTTATTCAACAATTCCACCTCGTCCAAACGATCGTCACAGCTTATCTGTTCAAGCTCCACGCCAACGTCTTTTCTTGAATTTCGACTTGCAAACGGGTTCGACTATCGTACAATCATAGAAAATACGACTCACACACTACGAAAGGACGCTAAGATGAGTGAAGAGATCCTAGACGGTTTTATCGAAGAGCCAGAAGAAGCAGATTTCGACGACGAGCCCTCCGGCGCCGCCGAGGCGACGACTGCGGAAGAGCAGGAGTCTGACGCCGACGTCGAGCGCGCGGGGACGCCGCAGGTTCCAACGGCGTCCGGCGCAATCCCATTCGTCCATCTACACACGCACTCGCACTACTCGCTCTTAGACGGAGTCGGCAAACTCGAAGCGCTCATTGCGCGCGCGAAAGAGTTGGAGATGCCGGCGCTGGCAATCACGGACCACGGCAATATGTACGCGGCGCTCGAATTCTATCAGAAAGCGCTCGACGCCGGTATTAAGCCGATCATCGGGTACGAGGCGTACGTCGCGCCCGGCTCGCGGTTCGACAAGACGGAAAAACGAATGTACCACCTCACTCTGCTCGCAATGAACGAACAGGGCTACCGTAACCTTCTCAAACTGTCGTCTTTCGCGTACACAGAGGGATTCTACTACAAACCGCGCGTCGATTGGGAACTGCTGAAGGAATACAACGAGGGATTGATCTGTCTTAGCGGTTGCCTTTCCGGCGAGGTCGCGCGCACGCTAAAAGAAGGACGCGGCAGCGCCGAATCTTGCGAGAAAGCGCGCCAGATTCTGAAACGTTACCTTTCCGTCTTCGGCGATCGCTATTACGTCGAGCTCCAGGATCACGGAATCGCAGATCAGCAGATCCCGTTGCAGAAGGAGCTCCAATTGGCGACGGAACTCGGTATTCCGACGGTAACGACGAACGACGTCCACTACGTGCTACACGAAGACTCCGGCACGCAGGATCTGGTTCTCTGCATAAATACAGGCAAATTCATCACCGACGCCAACCGAATGCGTATGGATTCCGACCAGTTCTATCTCAAGAGCGGTCAAGAGATGCTCGACGCGTTCCCTCAGGCGCAGGACGCCGTCTGGCGCACGCTCGAAATAGCCGACCGTTGCAATTTGAATCTCGAGCTTGGCAAGCGCTTCTTCCCGATCTTCACCCCGCCCGACGGACTCACCTCCGACGAATACCTCCGCAAACTCTGTCTAGAAGGTCTCAAGAGACGGTACGCGAACAACCCGAAACGCATGGTGAACGGCGAGCTGACAGAAGAAGTCATGGCACGACTCGATCGCGAGCTTTCGGTCATTAGCAAGCTCGGGTTTCCGAACTACTTTCTCATTGTGTGGGACTTCGTGCGCGAGGCTGAAGCGCGCGGTATTCACCGAACCGCGCGCGGTAGCGGCGTCGGCGCGCTCGTATGCTACGCGCTCAACTTGTCGCACGTCTGTCCGCTCGAGTTCGACTTGCTCTTCGAACGCTTCCTCGACGAGAACCGCTTGGAAGCGCCCGATATCGATATCGACTTCGAACAGTCGCGGCGCGGCGAGATTATCGACTACGTTAAAGAGCATTACGGCGAGGACAAGGTCGCGCAACTCGGCGTCTTCGGGACCATGGCGGCGAAGCTCGCGATTCGCGACTGCGGTCGCGCGCTCGGCGTTCCGCTCGCGAAGGTCGACGCCGTAACGAAACTCGTGCCGGGCGCGCCCAAAATGACGATCGCCAAAGCGTTCGATCAGAGTCCAGAACTCGCGAATATGTACGAGTCGGACGCCGACGTTCGCGAACTCATCGACTACGCGCGCAAAGTCGAAGGTCTAGCGCGTAGCGCCGGAACGCACGCGTGCGGCGTGATTATTTCACAACGCGCGCTCACCGACTTCGTCCCGATTCAGAAACTGCAGAATAAAGAGGACTACGTTACGCAGTGGCAAGGCGCCGAGGTCGAAAAGGCGGGTCTGCTCAAGATGGACTTCCTCGGTCTGCGCAACCTGTCGATTCTCGCCGACTCCGTCGCTATTATCGAGCAGACGACCGGTAAGAAAATCGACCCCTATAATCTGCCGGCAAACGATCCTGAGACCTACGCGCTACTATGCCGCGGCGAAACCAAGGGCGTCTTCCAGCTAGAAAGCGCCGGTATTCGAAAACTGCTCGTCAGCATGCGTCCCGACAATATCCGCGATATTATCGCCGTGCTCGCGTTATACCGTCCCGGTCCGATCGAGGGCGGAATGATCGACGCATACGTCGACGTCAAGCACGGACGGCGCGAGGCGACCTATCTGCACCCCGTGCTGAAGGAAGTCCTCGAGGAAACGAACGGCGTTATGGTCTACCAAGAGCAGATCATGCGCATCCTGAATAAATTAGGACGCATTCCGCTCTCGAGCTCGTACACTTGCATTAAGGCGATCAGTAAAAAGAAGCACGAGAAGATCGCGAAATTCAACGAGGATTTCGTCAAGGGGGCGCAGGAAAACGGACTCACGCCCGAGAAGGCGCAAGAGCTCTTCGAGTTGATTAAGAAATTCGCGGGTTACGGTTTCAATAAGTCGCACTCCACGGCGTACGCGAACGTAGCGTACACGACGGCGTATCTGAAAGCGCACTATCCCGCCGAGTTCATGGCGGCGCTCCTATGCGGCGATATTTCCGGTCGCAACTTTACGAAGCGCGACAAGACAGTCGAGCATATAGCGGACTGCGCGCGCATGCGCGTCAAGGTTGTGCCGCCCGACGTGAATAAAAGCGTCGGCAAATATCGAGTGGAAGACGGCATGATCTATTTCGGCTTGGAAGCGGTGAAATCTTGCGGCGCGGACGCTGCGGCTGAGATCGTGCGCGCGCGCGAAGAGGGCGGACCGTTTAAAAGCATTTTCGATTTCTATCAGCGAATCGACTACAAGTTGGTCTCGCGCTCGGCGGTCGAATCGCTCATTAAAGCTGGCGCGTTCGACAGCGTGTCCCAGAATCGAGCGCAACTCATGCTCGCAATCGACAAGGCGCTCAAGAGCAGTCAGCAGGCGGCGCTCGATCGCGATCGCGGACAAATGAATTTCTTCGGGTTCGGCGAACCTGAAAAGACTCAAGACGCGGAAGACGCCAACTCCGGGTTGCCAGACGTGCCAGATTGGACGGAACGCGAACGCGCAATGTACGAGAAAGAAGTCTTGGGCTACTACGCCACTTCTCACCCGTTGAATCCCGCGCGCTCGACCCTCAAACTCTTTGCGACCTCTATCCTAGAAGTCAGTGAAATGCCGTCCCGCTCCTACGCGACGATCGGGGGCGCCGTCTCGGGTCTGGCGGTTAAGACGACGCGCAATCAGAAGCCCAACAAGCCGAATATGTTCGCGCTCTTCCAATTGGAGGATTTGGACTCTTCCATACGTTGCGTGATTTGGCCGGAAGCGTACGCGCAGTACGGCTCTTTTCTGCGCGAAGACGCCGTCGTCTTTCTAAACGGTCGCATTGAAAAGAAGACGCGCGAAAAGCCCTCTAATGCGGATCAAAACTCTGAAGACGGCGACGCCGAGGAACAGGAAATCGAGACGACTTTCTTTGTCGACGAGGTCATACCGCTAGAGAACGCCGCTTCGGCAATGTCGCGCGGCGTCGCCGTGCTTATTCGCGAGAGCGACGCGGACGCGACGGTCGTTAAGACGCTCTACGACGTTGTCAAGACGTATCGTAACGGTCGCGACGGTTCGGCGGTCGGGCTTGAATTTGAAATCTGGCTCTCGTTGCGCAACGGCGGTCGCGCGGTCTTTAAGTGTCCCGACTTTAAAATCAATCTAACTCATGAGTTACGTCAACGAATAGAAGAGCGCTTCGGCGGCGACGCGTTCCATCTACTGCCGGCGCCGAAAAAAGCGTCGACCGAAGATCGCCCTCAGCGTCGTTGGCGTCAGCAAGCGAATTAGCGATCGAGCGCCATGATTTTCTTTCTGACTCGTCTGGACGAGTTTCAAGATCGCGCTACAATCTGTAGAATATCGCCGCGTCGTTCGCGCGGCGATCGCCTTGACGCGCGCTTGCACAACGCGCGTCGAGACGAGAAGCGCTTGATTGCGATGATGAATCACGTGAATTTCAAAGGCTGGGTTTGCGACGCTCGCGCCGCAAATTCTTGACGAAAGGTTACGCTCGCCGATGAAAACAATTACTATAACCAAAGGACTTGACCTGCAGCTGGTCGGCGCTCCTGATCCGAACGCGACGCCAGAAAAGAAAGAGGTTCAACACGTTGCCGTAACAGGCGCGGACTACGTCGGAATGAAGCCGACCATCTGCGTCGAAGAGGGCGAACGCGTACTCGCCGGTCAATTGCTATTCGAAGACAAAAAGAATCCGGGCGTGCGGCACACCGCGCCTGGCGCCGGCGTCGTCAAGTCGATCGTGCGCGGTGAAAAACGCGCGTTTCTGTCGATCGTTCTCGAACTTGATCGCGACAATCCGAAAAAATCCGTAGAATTTGATAAATTCGGCGCAAGCGAACTTGCGACGCTTTGCCTCAACAAGACCCGCGAGCTCCTCGTGCAGTCCGGTCTCTGGACCGCGTTCCGCACGCGTCCTTACAGTCGCGCGCCGAAACTTGGAACCACGCCGCGCTCAATCTTCGTAACGGCGGCGGACACGAACCCTCACGCGCCGAATCCTCAGCCGATAATCGAAGCGCGTCAGTCCGATTTCCTCGCAGGGCTCAACGTCCTGTCGCGTATCTGCGGCGAAAAGTTGTGGGTATGTCTCGGCGCCGGCGCCTACGACGCGAAATTCGTCGCCGATATGGAAGCGATCGCGCGAACGGAAGTCGTGCAGTTCGTCGGCAAGCATCCTAGCGGTCTCGCCGGCACGCACATTGCCAAGCTGGATCCCTGCGGGCTGACGAAGACGGTCTGGACGATCGGTTATCAAGACGTGATCGCGATCGGCGAGCTCTTTACGACGGGCGTCTATCCAACGGACCGCGTGGTCGCGTTGAGCGGTCCTCAGGTTAAGACCCCTCGTCTCCTCCGCGTACAGCTCGGCGCGTTCGTTCCTGAACTCGTCGAGGGCGAATTGCGCGAGGGCGAGACGCGTATGATTTCGGGCAGCGTCCTTTGCGGTCGCGCGATCGCGTCGGGTCAAGAGGGTCTTGGTCGATTTGCGAACCAGATATCAGCGATCGAAGACGGCGATCCTCGCGAACTCTTCGGCTGGCTCGCGCCCGGTTGCAAGAAATTCTCGGTCGCCGGCTCGGCGCTCTCGAAGTATATGCCCGGCAAGCTGTTTAATATGACCACGGCGCTGCACGGCGGCGCGCGTTCCGTCTTCCCTAACCCTGCGTTCTATCAGGTAACGCCGCTCGATCTGGAACCGACGTTCCTCTTTAAGGCGCTTGAGGTCGGCGATCTTGAAAAGAGCGAACAACTCGGCGCGCTCGAACTCGACGAAGAAGACCTGGCGCTATGCACGCTCGTCGACTACGGTAAGAACGATTACGGCAAAATGTTGCGCGCGCTACTCGACACGGCGATGAAAGAGGAGGAATGATTCGATGAAATTCACGAAACTACGAAATACGCTACAGGCGGTCGGCGATAAATTCTTCGCCGAAGGCAAGCCGCTCGCGTTCCTCTACCCTCTCTACGACGCCGCCGACACGTTCTTCTTTACGCCCGGTCAAAAGACGTCGGGCACGGTGCACGTTCGCGACTTCAACGACTTCAAGCGCGTCATGATAACGGTCGTCCTCGCGCTCATTCCTTGCGCGCTCATGGGTATCTACAACGTTGGTCTTCAGGCGAACCGACTCCTTGCGGAGACGGGAGTCGCGGCGTCGGCGACCGACTGGCATGGCTGCGTGCTGAACTGGCTAAACGCAACGTTCCCGGGTCTACATATTTTCGATCCTAATTGCGTCGTCGGGTGCTTCTGTTACGGTCTGGTCTACTGGCTTCCGCTGTATGTTGTAACGATGGTAGTCGGTCTCTTTTGGGAGATTCTCTTTGCGCGCGTCTATCGCCATGAAGTGAACGAAGGCTACTTCGTTACCGGCTTCCTCTTCCCGCTGATTTGCCCTGCGACGATTCCGCTGTGGCAAGTCGCGTTGGCGCTGACGTTCGGCGTTATTATCGGCAAGGAGATCTTCGGCGGCACAGGTCGCAACTTCCTGAACCCCGCGCTTGTCGCGCGCGCGTTCCTCTTCTTTGCGTACGCCGGTCAAATTTCTGGCGACAAAGTCTGGACGGCGACTCAGGGCGTCGCCGCCGACGGTAGCGGCGCCGCGGTCGTCGACGGACTCTCTAAGGCGACGCCTCTTTCGTACATAGGCGAAGGCGCAGCGGCGTTGCAGAACGCCGGTTACACGTTGCGGGACGCGTTTATCGGTACGATCCCGGGCGCGTTGGGCGAGACGTCGGTCGTCGCGTGCCTTATCGGCATGCTCATTCTACTCGTGGCGGGAGTCGCGTCGTGGCGCGTTATCGCGTCTATGTTCGTCGGCGGCATGGGGCTAGCGTGGATCTTCCAGGCGACCGCGTCGGATCCGAATTCCGCGCTCGCGCTAGGTCCGTGCTGGCATTTCGCGCTCGGAGGGTTCGCGTTCGGGATGGTCTTTATGGCGACCGACCCCGTAACCTCGGCGACAACGAAACTCGGTCAGTATATCTACGGCGCATTAATCGGCGCGCTCGTTATTATTGTGCGCGTCTTTAATCCGGCGTACCCCGAAGGCGTCATGCTAGCAATCCTCTTCGGCAACTGCGTCGCGCCGCTCATCGACCATTTCGTCGTGAACGCGAATATCAAGCGTCGTATGAAGCGCCTTCAAACGCGGTAAGAAACGGGGGAATACGTTATGAAGAACGAATCGATTACTAAAACGTTTGCCGTCGCGACGATCTTATGCGTCGTGTGCGCTATTATCGTTTCCCTATCGGACGTCGCGCTGAAGGAAACGCAGTTGCGCAATAAAGCGCTCGACAAACAACTCAATATTCTTAGCGCCGCAGGGCTAGTCGAGCCCGGCGCCAAGCTCTCGGCGACAGAAGCCGACAAACTATTTGACAACGCGGAAACGCTCGTCGTCGACCTTGAAACAGGCGAGACCGTCGACGTCGATCCCGCAACGGTCGAAACCGATAAATCGCACGTCGTGGAACTGGCGAAGGAAGACGACGTCGCCGGAATCAAAACGATTAATCG
>ONJR01000215.1 GCA_900318195.1 uncultured Planctomycetota bacterium | reverse complement strand
GATGAATTTTCATATTGCAACTCCTACGACGAGTTTTAGGGTTTGTTTTTCGCCGTTCCAACGCGTTAGGTCGGCGTCGGCGCCTTCGAGCGCGTAATTCGACGACGTCGTTTTACGCGTTCTTACCTTGAAGTCCATTGGCACAATTGTACTCGTCGGCAACGTGGTTTCAAGCGTTGAAAGAGGCAATAGTCGAGATTGCGCGAAAGTCTTTTCGAGTTTTCCTCGTTGATGAAACTTGACTCGGCAATGTGGTTTTATAGAATATTGTGAGCGAGGCGTCGTCAGGATATTTAGACGCCGACTAGTTAGTGGCACGAGTTTACTGGACGGAGTGGTCGCGGCAGAAAATGACGCATCCTTTGAAGCGGTTGTTACAGGGCGCCGGTTTTTCCGTTGCGGCGCTGGCGGTTGGGATAATCTTCGGGTTGTTCCTCACGCCTTATCTTGTGCGCGCGCTTGGCGAGGCGAGTTACGGCGTGTATACGCTCGCGTCCCTCTTTGCCGGATGGTGCGGTTTGCTCGATTTTGGTCTAACGACGACGACGAGTCGTTACGTTACGAGTTTTTTTACGCGTCGCGACTTTCGCGGTCTTAATGAGATCGGCTCGACGGCGATCATTCTTTTCGGCGGTATTTCCGCGCTTGTTTTGCTGCTCGCTTGTTGCGCGTTCGGACTTGCGGCGTTGTACGGCGATTCTTTTGACGAGACAGGCGCGCTTGGCGCGGCTTTGTTTCTCTCGGGCGCGTCTTTTGCGGTCTCGAAGATCTCGGACGGTGTTTTGGGTATTGTCAAAGGCTGTTTGCGGCAGGATTTAACAGGGGGCGCGGTCTTTATTTTCCGAGTTCTTTTCGGGGTAGTGAACTTTGCCGTCCTTTATTTTGGCGGTCGCGTCATTGCGCTCTGCGTAGGCAATTTTATTCTGACGTTCGCGCAGCTGCTTGCCTACGTTGTCATTTTGCGCCGCTCTTCGCCATTTTTTCACTTTTCGTTGCGTTCGTTTCGTCGCGCGCGTGTTCGCACGCTTTTTAGTTACAGCTTTTTTACGTTTCTTACCCAAGCGGGCGAGATCGCGGTGAATCGTAGCGATTTACTCGTTATTTCGGCGCTCATGACGCTGTCGGACGTTGGTCGCTATAATCTCGTCGTCGTAACGCTCGTTAGTTACTTTCATTCGTTTCTCGGCGAGGCGTCGTCTTGGGAGACTAATTGGTTTGCGCGTCTTTCCGCGAGTGGTCGCGAGCCCGGTGTAACGCGCTATTCCGAGGAGTTTTATCGTTCTCGAAGCGTAATCCTTCGCGTTTCGACGTACTTTGCCGTATTTATCGCGTTCGGTTTATTGGCGTTCGGTCGCGCGTTTATTGAACGCTGGATCGGCGCGGATTATCTTGCGACATTTCCGGCTCTAATCGTTTGCGTCGTCGCGTTGGGGTTGTATCGCGGCGCCTCAGAGGTGAACGCGCGCACGCTTCTTGGAATAGCGCGCCATCGAATTTTGGGCTATGGCGCGATTATTCACGGGGTTCTGAATATTGTTTTAAGCGTTCTCTTTGTAAAGTTGGGACTGGGACTGGTTGGCGTCGCGTTAGGCGCGGCTGTGCCCGGCGCGGCGATTCATCTACTATGGATTCCCAACGCAACGTGCCGCATCTGCGGCGAACGCCGTCGCGCGTATTGGCGCGCGCAACTTACTGCGTTGTCAATAGCGGCGTCGGCGCTCCTTGTGCCTGCGTTGTGCGTTCGACTTTGGGTCGCGCCGGAATATTTCCGTATAGCGGCGCTGGCGATTTTGTCCTTGGGCTTGTACGTCGTCGTCGTGTTCCGTTTCGGGTTCGACTTATCCGAGCGCCGTCGCGCGCTTGAGCTTGTTAGAGCGAGTTTTAGAAAGTTTTCGCGGCGCGTGAAATGACGCCGCGCCAAGTCGTTCCGCGAAGGAGCGCCGCGAGAATTGACTTGCCGCCTCCGCGACTATTTCGCGACGACGTCCCCGAATCGACGTTGCCGAGACTGAAACCACGTTATCGCGTCGGCGAGATCTTGTCGCGTGAAATCAGGCCACAGTACGTCGGAAAAACATAGTTCGGCGTAGCTCAGTTGCCATAGTAGATAATTGCTCAGTCGTTTCTCGCCGCCAGTGCGTATAAAGAGATCGGGATCGATGGCGTCTGGATCGTAAAGATTTGAAGCGAAGAAATTTTCGTCAACCAGCTCTTGAACGGTAGAGACGCCTCTTGCGCGCAATATTTCTTCGCGCGCGTCAGGCTCGACGAGTTTCGCGACAATCGCTCTTGTCGCGTCGACAATCTCTTGACGCGCGCCGTAATTGATAGCGAGCGCTAGCGTAAGTCCGGTGTTGTTCGCGGTAACGCGCACGGTCTCGTCCATTTCCTCAAGGACGTCGTCGGCAATAGGCTTCCGTCTCCCGAGGACGCGCAGTCTAACGTTATTTTTAAGTAAATTAGCGCGTTCCGTTGTCATATAGTTTTTTAGCAGGTTTGCGAGCGCGTCGAGTTCTGTTTGCGGACGCTTCCAGTTTTCGTTCGAGAAGCAGTAGAGAGTGAGTCGTTTCACGCCCCATTCGGCGCACGCTTCCACGACGGTTCTCACGACGTCGGCGCCCCGAATGTGCCCTGCCGTACGCGGTAAATTGCGACGTTGCGCCCAACGTCCATTGCCGTCCATAACGATCGCTATGTGTTGTGGTACAATTCCGGCTGGCTTCGTCGTCGCAGAGTCCGGCGCGGATAGTTCGACGTGTGATTCTTCTGACATTTGCGGTATTGCGTTGAATTAGGATTGAAATGCGTTGTAAAGAGCGCGCGTCGACGCCGGTGAATTTGCGTCGACGCGTGACCTGAAAAAGCGATAGCTCGCGTAGTAACTCGTGAATCAATCGAATGAACGGATCCAGATATTGCGGAAGCGCACAGGGCAACCGTGTCCGCTTAGGACGATCGGTCCCTTGCCTTGAGGATGCTTACCGGGAAGGTTAAAGTGCGAGGTCGAGCCGTAGATCTCCTGATTGTTCTGCACCATAATTCCATTCTGAAGAATGGTCACGCGGGGCGGCGCAATCAGCGTGTCGCCCTCAAATTTCGCGGGCGTAAAGAATATATCATAGGTCTGCCAATTTCCAGCGGGCGTGCATGCGTTGACGAGCGGCGGGGTCTGCCCGTAGACAGAGCCGCAAGCGCCGTCCGGATAGTTGTTGATTTTGTAGGAGTCGAAAATTTGAATTTCGTAGGCGCCTAGTAGCGACACGCCGTTATTTCCTTGATTGCCCCAAGGACCTTCAAAGTTAGCTGGCGAGAGCCATTCCAAATGAAGTTGGAACGCGCCGAATATCTCTTTCGTAGCGAATGCTCCTTCGGTGCATTCAACCACGCCGTCGACGAGCTTCCATTTGGTCTGTTGCCAGGCGTCGAGATTTGTTCCGTCGAAGAGTACGATAGCGTCGCTCGGCGGCGCGGGAAAGTATGTCGGCGGGGTCGGATTGATCTTTTTAGGGATAGGTCGACTTGGGTCGTGTACGCGAAATTCACTCCAGGGTTGTTTTGGCGAATCAGAATATCCGTAAGACTCGTTTTCATTTTTAGGTACAACGAGATCGTGCGCGTTTGCAACGGTCGCGACGCTTGCCGCGACGAGCGCCGACGCGAGCGCGCCTATGAAAAAGTTACGCATTGAGCGACTCCTATTGGTGAAAGTTACATCGGACGATAACGAGACGTTCTAGATTTTGCGTCCCAACGATTACTTCTCAGCGCGTCTAACGTCGACGCTGCCGCGGTGCGCGGTGAGACCTTCCACTGTCGCGATCCGATGTACGTCGTCGGCGAGGAGGTCGAGTCCCGACTGCTCAAAGTGTAGCAAGCTATTGCCGCGCAGGAAGTCGTTACACGTTAGACCCGAGGAAAAGCGCGCCGAACCGCTCGTCGGAAGAACGTGCGACGGACCGGCGGCGTAATCGCCGAGCGCGACGGGCGTGTAGTTGCCGAGGAAAACAGCGCCAGCGCACGGAATTTTGTCCGCGAGCGTTTCCGCGTTTTGGGTTGCGATGTGCAAGTGCTCCGGCGCGATAAGATTCGTCCAGTAGCACGCGTCGTCCTCATTGCCGGTTAGAATAACGGCGCCGAAGTTTTCGAGCGCTTGGCGCGCTAGATCGCCGCGATCGAGCGTGTCGAGCGTTGCGGCTATCTCGTCGAGCGCGTTGCGCAACGTTTCTTCGTTCCAGCCGATAAGAATGCTGGAACCTGGCGCGTGTTCCGCTTGGGCAAGGACGTCGTAGGCAGTGAAATCGGCGCGCGTCGAGTCGTCGACTATGACGACGACTTCGCTCGGACCAGCGATCGAATCGATCGCTGTAACGCCAAAAACGCGACGTTTCGCAAGCGCGACAAATAGGTTGCCCGGTCCGACAATCTTGTCGACGCGTTCTATGCCGTCGACGCCGTACGCAAAGGTCGCGACCCCTTGCGCGCCGCCCATACGATAGACCTCTTTTACGCCTAACTTAGCGCAAGTGGCGAGTAAATAGGGGTTATAGGATCCGTTCGCCGTCGGCGGCGCCATAACGGCGATTTCCTTAACGCCTGCCACTTGCGCGGGCACAACGGTCATGAGTACAGAGGACGGATACGCGGCGGCGCCTCCCGGCACGCAGACTCCAACGCGACGTAGCGGTAGATACCGTTGCGCGAGCCAGCCTCCGGGTCGTTCGATCCGAACTGTTGTATTGAGAATAGCGTTTTGAAACGTTCTGATATTGTCGGCGACGCGTTCAACCGATTCGAGAAATTCCGGCTCGACTTGCGTAAGCGCACGCTGTAGTTCTTCTTCCGAAACGCGCAATTGATCATGCGTTAGCTTGGCGCGGTCTACGCGTTCGGAATAATCCAAAAGCGCGTCAATTCCTTTTTCCGCGACGTCGTCGCAAATCTTAGCGACGACTTCCGCCGGGGTCAGAGGCGCGCCGAAAATCTCGATCGTACGCTGTTTTCCCGCTTCGCTGACGATATTTCCCTTCAGACTTAGCTTTTCGCGCAAAGCGGCAATTTTGGCGCCGACGTCGTCCTGTCGAGCGTCAATCCACGCGATCTTCAAAGCTTTTCGTTCCATTTTGCATCCTTAGTAATTAGTTGGTTAGCGCTGATGAGCGCGTCCGCGACTCGCGTTTTACTGCGTTCGACTGAAATATCGTTCGAGGGCCGCTTTTTTGTGGCGGTTTTTTGCGTTCGCTGACGATAATAAAGTATAAGCGACGCTCTTTTTTTGTCGAGCGCTTCACGCGATTTTATCGGCGTCTTTCCATTTGAGACGTCGCGTCGTTGCGCTGAAAGATTGTTTGCGCTCGCTTGATGGTGGAGTCGAAGAGCTCTTTGAAACGAAACACGCCGTCCTCAAAGATACGCGTAGGGAGCGCTTGCATGAACGAGGTTTTATTTCAGATCACATGTCCGTCATGTGAAACTTCCTTTGAAGTTACCGATGCTTCACTCGTAGGGCAAATTGTCGCGTGTCCTAAATGCGGAGGAATGATACTCATTGAAGAGCCCGAGGCGGAATCGCCGAGCCCTGACCCCGACGAGGTCGCGGCGTTAGAATCGGAGGACGATCCGCCGACGCCCACTGAACCTGACGCGGACGCGATATGCGAACGCGCCGACTCAAACGCAGATGAAGAGAGAGGCGCCGAGCGCGACGCCGGAGACGCGCTAGAGGTAGACAAAGATCGCGAGCGCGCTTCGCGCGCGCTCGCGATGACGCTTGGAGTATTTTCTGCGCTGGTATTGACGTCGATCGTTTCATTTATTTTCTACTATGTCAAGACGCCTGAATCTAAGTTTGAGTCGTCGCCAGAGGTCGTCGCGCCCGTTGCCGAGCCGTCTGACGCCGAGTCGGGCGATTCCTCAGAGCCTGCCTCCGTCGAGCCTTCCGCCGAGAACTTGGTTGAGAATGGCGAAAAGGAGGACGTTGACGCGGCAAACGTTTTTCAGGACAGCGACGGGACGACTGAAGACGTCGAGACGGCAGAGCGAACCGAGGAGATCGATTCCGAGAGCGTTGTGGACGAGTCGGAGCTTGTGGAAGTAGGGAACGAAGGCGACGAAGGCGCGATAGACGACGTCGCGTTACCCCCTGACGTCGAGCCGAGCGACACGCAGACTCTCGACGAGGCGGAGCCCGAGCTTGCGAGCGACGAGGAATCCGTTTCCGACGACGAGGCGCTCGACGACGCTGGGCTCAACGCCGAATTCAATGAAGCGGAGTTTGCTAAAGCGAATCAAGTTGATCCCGAAGACGAAACGAACGAATCTGAGGAAGAGGATTTGGGCGCCGTTGCAATGACTGTCGACGTCGAATCGAAACGAGAACTGCCTATTTTATCGAAACCTGCGCGCAATCTCGACGTCGCGGCGCGCCTCAAATTACGAATTAGCTCGATCGAGTTTCCTGAGTCGCCGAGCGCTTCGGTTAGACTTCTGGCTGAATTTTCAGGCGTGCCGATCGAATTTGACCTTGAAGAAATTCTATTACTACGCAGTTCACTCAATCGCAAACTTGACCTTAAATTGGAGAACGTCGACGTCGAGACGGCGCTCGCTAAATTGGCGGAAATGCTGAAATGGCGTGTCGACCCGCGCGATGATCGTGTCGTAATTGAGAGCGTCGACGCGCCCGGCGCCGTTGTGGAAGAGCGGTTCGACGCGTCCGACCTCTTGGGCGTCGTCGCGCCGATTCGCGTCCTCGTCGACGAATCGCCGTCCGAGGCGACGACTATGACCAACGCCGCGCTTTGTGAATATCTTAGTTCGTTCCTTACTGATTCTGAGAGCGAGGATTCCTCGCACTTGGCGCCGTTGCGTTGCGAAGACTCGCAGGTGATGGTAACTCGGGACGGCATAGCGCGTAAACGCGTAGAAATTCTACTATCGCAACTTCGCGCGGTCAAACGTTTGTCGCAAGACGCGCAACTCGCGCCAGAGCTAGTCGTTCCTGAAACGCTCGGTTGGCAAACGCTCTCTCAAAGAACGAATTTCAATCTCCTTAAACCGACCTCGTTACAGTCTGCGCTCGCTATTCTGGAATCGAAATTTGACGTTGACCTTTTATGGGACGACGCAACCCTGAATGCTGCAGGAATCGGACGCGACTCTAAAACGCTAGCTAGGATCGAATCTGAGTCCCTCGATCAGATTCTTTTCGATCTGCTTGAACCGTTGAAACTGACCTATATTATTCTCGACGAAAAGCTCTTACTGGTGACCAGTCAAGAGCGTGCGAATCAATATAGAACCGTTGAAATCCATAATTTCGCCGATCCTGACGCCGAAGTTTCGGAAAAGGAAATATACCGGCTAACGTCTGAAATGCTCGACTCCGTTGCGCACGAGTCGTGGAATGAACCAGACTCCGTTATTTGGCTTGATCTCGAATCAAAATGCTGGATTGTTCGACAGACGCAGCCGATTCAGCGCGAGATTAGACGTTGGACAAGAGAACATACGCGTAGGACAAAAAACAAGCCTTCGGGAAAATTGTCCCCTGCGCGCGATGAACCGGCTTCTGTTCCCTCGACTACGGAAAGCCTACCGCCAGCGACCGACGACGGCGTTGACGAACCGGAGGAAGTCGCGCCGCTAGACGAATGACTAGCGCTTATGAAATGCTATTGCGTATAACCTGCAAGTTTGTGTATACTGCGACCGGTTGATTCTCGCGTTGGGAATCGCGTTTGACATGGACGTTAAATTACGGTGGACGGTATGAGACTGGCTTTACAAGCTTTGTTCAGGGGCGCTCGGGATTTGTCGGAAGACGGCGTGCGACTGCGCGCTAAGATCGAGAACGAGCTTAGAAATAACCCGCGCAGCGCGGAATTTTACCGCAAGCTGGAGCTATCCGTTTCCGATCCGAGGCTTAAAGCGCCTGAAATATTCGGAGTCGAATCCTTTCCGGATTCTAACATAGTCGCGGAGTACCTGGACGCAACCCTTGAATCGTTAGAGTTGAGCGACGAGTACGAGAAGCTGTGTCTAGAGCGTCCGGAAGCGTTAGCTGAAGTTGGCGATTGTTATGATATTCTCAATAACCGCCTGGCTCATGCGACGAAAGCGCCCGCAAACTGTCGACGCAGACTGTATAATATCGCATTAGAAGACGAGCGACCGGAATCTGCTACGGTCGCCGCGGAGAACGATGAGCGCGAGTCGCTAGAAGACGCGACCGCGAACGTCGTCGAAGAAGAGACGACGAGCGAAGGCGAAAACGTCCTTGCGACCGTAGAAAAGGCGCCGCTGGAACCTGAAACGAAAAAGAAACGCGGACGCAAGACGGTCGCTGACTTGGGTAAAAAAACCGTGAGTTTCGGCGCGAAATCGATCTTGGCGCTACTCGTTACCATCGGCGGATTACGTATCTTTGCCGCTACTCGCGCAAGGTTGATGAACGACGCGACGCCGTCGAACGAGATCGTTGTCGTCGACGCGACGAATTCGCAAACTCAGGATCAGGGGACGGTTTCGTCGTCCGGTTTTCATAGCGTTCCAAGTTCCGACGTCAATCCCGTCGGCGGGAGCTCCGCTAACGAGCCGCCGAAACTTGCTCGCGACTTTGACGAACAGCCTGCCGGTGCGCGTCCGCAACGCTGGAACGATTTTGAAAACGAAGAATCGAACGATCCTGGAGTCGAGGAAGACCGTGAACGGATTGTAACGAGCGACGAACTACGTAACCCGATGACGATTCCTTATCAGAGCAACGATGTTTTTGACGAGTTGAACGATCGCGAGCTACAGTAGAATCTGGTATTAGCGTAGCGCCGTTATTCTTCGTTTGTTTCGCTTTCTTTGGCTAATATCGCTTCGTTCGCCGCTCTTCGCAACTCGTTTTCGATTTCATTGACTACCGTGTGAAGAAACTCGGCGCGTTCGCCGTTGAGTCCGGTATAAAACGCCGTCTTATAACGCTGGTAGTTCTCCGGCGCCTGGTTTTCGTCGCGCAAGTAATCCCAGTTGAGATCGCACAATTCAAAGTAATGGCGTTCCACAACGGCGCGCAACGTGTTCAGAACGATCGGAATCCACGTCCCGTCTTTAATGAGCGCGTCAAAAGACGACGGGTCGACGTCGCGATACGCGATGGGATTGTTGAGGATGAGAACTTCTGTAAAATTCTCCTGCATGGGGTCTCCTTTGTCTTGGTCAATCATATGCAACGGCGTCTTAGCGCGCTGTTTGTCGTGAGACGCCGCGCGTAAAAGCGCGCACTCTCTCCTCGAGTCGCGGCGGCGTCTTGAAACGCGCCGCTTCGCTAGAGCCTTCGGCGGCGCGATGGTCGGCGTTTGCTTCAAATGTCGATTCAACGGCGCGAGAATCGTCCAGACCGAGTTCAAATTTACCCGAGAAACGCAACTTCTCGAGCGAATCGAGGTATTCCCGTTTGGCGGCAGGGTCGTCGCCTCCGAGCGCCTCGTCGCGCATACGGCGCCAGCGCGCGATGAACTCGCGAAGTTCTGCGTCCGTCCAGCCTAACTCGTCGAGAAGTTTCTCGCGTGAACGTCCGGGTTCTGTAGCGTCGAGATATTCAAGGGCAAGATTAGTCGCTTGTTCCGCGTACTGCAATTTCGGCGCGTCGGCGGGCGCTAACGTTTGCTCTCCGGCGACGAGTTCGCCTAAGCCCGAGCCGCCGCTACCGCCGCCGCGCGTCGGCGACTCACGATTAGATTTACCAGATTGCGACTGGTTAGGACGTTTGTCCTCGTGCTCGTTATTCTGGTCATTCTGATTACCTGCGCCGCCTGCTCCCTGCCCGAATTTCTCGTCCGACTTCTGACTGTGTTGCGCGCCCTCGCTTGCAGAAGAATCGTCCGACGGTGCGTTCGGCTTGCCGGACTCTTGGGACGACTGCGAGTTTGAGCCAGCCGCCTCCGCGCCCGAGCGATCGACTTCCGACGGCGCGTCTGGAACGTCGTTCGTAGCGCCGCCTTTAGCTTCGCCGGCGTTAGGGTCAATTTTATCGGCAGCCGTTCCTTGCGACTGATCGAGCGGGTCAAGGGTAATATTCTTATTCCGGCGGTCGCCTGAATTTGATTCAGTAGCGCCGGACGGCGCGTTTTGACCGAGGAAGTTGTTTGTGGTCTCGTCGAATTCGTCTGTCTCTTGTCGTCGAGTGTTCGGATCGAGTTTGTCGGGATTATCGGCTTGAAAGACGTCTGCGTTTTCAGAAGGACGTTCCGGACTGGTTCGCGTCGGTAGATTACGCTTTTCCCCTGGGGTGGGAAGGTCGGCGTTCGATTCGAAATTAGGCGCCGCCTCTTCCTGCGCTTCTGCTGCGCCGTCCCTTTCGTCTGTTGGTTCGTCCCCTTTACGAGGCGTTCCATGTTGTCCCGGCGCATTTTCGTCGCCGTTCGTTTCATTTCCAAACGGCGCGTCTTGCTCGCCTGAGCGCTCGCGTTCCATGTAGTCAAGAATTTTTTCAAACGCGTCCTGTTGAGACGATTCGCGTTCTCTTCCACTAGCGTCCGACTGCCTTCCCGCCTGTTGTGAGACGTCGCCTTCGTTCATTCCTTCAGACGATTCATCTGCCGCGTCGTCGGCGCTATTTTCGCCGGGAGAATTATTGGGGGTTCCGGCGCCGCTCTGCTTTTGTTCGCTATTGCGACTGTCGTCGTTTTCTGCGTTAGTATTAGGGGAAGCGACGCTGTCGCCGCCGTCGCTCGCATCTGACTCGCCGCTATTGCTTGCTCCGCCTTCGGAAGGACTCTCCGAGTTGTCGCTAGAGTTTGTCGATTGATTTTCTTTGGAAGAAGCCCCTGAGGAACTGTCGGCGCCAGAGTCTGCGTTTTCGCTCGCTTCGTCCGATTCGCTCGCTTCGCCCGATT
>ONJR01000218.1 GCA_900318195.1 uncultured Planctomycetota bacterium | reverse complement strand
AAAGCGTTGGAAGACGCCGTGCAGGCGTTGGTACCCTGTCAGGTAACTAGCGTCGAAAACGCGGCGGTAGCGAAGCTTCTGAACACGGCGGCGAAGCGCGACTCGTATTCGAAGTTGAATTCTCCCGGCACGACGTTTAACGATCGCGACTGGCGCAGTCTTCCCGGCGCGTCGGTCTTTGCAAAACCTTTACCGTCGCGCGAAGAAGCTGTTGAAGCTCTTGCGGAAGCGCTGAAGCAATCGATACCCGACGTCGACGGCGCGTAACGAGTTACACATGGCGTTCGTTTTGTTTCACGCGCGCCTGCTCGCGAAGTTTCAGCTTGAGATACTGTCGACATTCTGAAAAGAACGCCTGATTCTCGGCATTGCAGTAGTCGGCGTAGCTCCATGTGAAAGAGCGCCATTCCTGCCCGACGTACATGAGGGTTGTCTCCGCATAGATTCCGTCCGCCAGATAGATTCTATGCGCGCAGTCTTTCGTCGTTGCGAGAATGAGCTTACTCAGTTCGATATATCCCGGGTCGATATTGACGGGACGAGACGTTTTGACTTTCCCGGCGTCGAGTAGTTCGGCGCCTATTTCTTCTTCCCATGCGTTCGTCTCGCGTTTGATCTTGGCGAGTTCTCCAGGGTGAGCTAGCTTTTCAAAGACCCAGAACTGCTTCTTGAGTCGCTCGCCCATTTCGTTCTCGTAGTAATGCGTGTAGTTGTCGAAGTAGTAGTACTCGCTTTCCTTTGCGATAGCGCCGAACGCGTTTTCCGCACGCGTTCGCGCCATAGCGATCGCCTCGTCGGAAACGCCAAATGCGGCGACGAGCAGTAAGACAGGTTTGACTTCTTTAATGGCGCCCATTTTGAATTAGTTTGCGCTTTCTAATTGAGTGGTAGGTAAAATGAAGAACGCTCGTCCTCGCGCGAGGTCGAGCGTTCTTGGTCAGATGTAATCGGAAAAATTATGCCAAGCTACGATTATTCGAAGGAGACAGATTCTTTTCCACGCGGGGTCGCCATTGCGCCCCAGACTCCATGCTTGGAGGCTCCGCGCGCATTTTGCGAGTCGATGAAGTTGATATCGCCGACGTCGATCGTATCGGAAATGAAATGAACGGAGCCGTCCATCATGCAGGCGTTGACGCCACCGTTGTGGGAGCTACCAGCCGCAATGAGGAAGATTGCTTCACAATTATTCTTCCTTTTCTCGATATTCGTCCCGGCGCAACTGATCGAGTTCGGCGGCAGGACGGCGCAGAAGTTCGTATTTGCGCCGCCCGCGTCGCACCAGCGTTGTCCTTTAACGGCGTAGGTCTTTGACGCCGTGAGTAGTCCGTCGGCGCCGCGATAGGCGAGGCACGCGCTCGGCGCTTGATCATACATACCGCTCATGTGCCCGATACCAGTCGAGACGTCTTCGTCTGTTTCGTTAGGATCGTCTGCGGGATTGAGCGAAACGGTAATTTCGGAGAACGCGAGGGTGTTGCTCGTACCGTCCTTAATTGCGGACAAGACGGTCTTACCAGCAAGCTTGCCGTTAACAAAGACTCCACGCCGCTTTGTGTGAGCGGCGTCCTGCATGGCGACATTGCGCGCGGCGCTACACGTGGTGGAGTCGCCAACGCTACAAGCGTAGTTGCAACGCGCCATTGTCTTCTGCTGAAGGTTGGCGTTGCCGTCCGATGGGCAAGTGAACGCCGGAATTGGAGTCGCGCACGGATTGTTCGCGACGGAATCATAATTCGAAAGCAAGTGATAGTCGACAGATCCGTCTAGCAGGGAAACGATCTTGTCATAGACGGGAGCTTGTTCGAGATAGGGAAGGAGCAACGTCTGGACAGACAGCTTGTTGAGTAGGTACTCGTCGACGCCGCTATATTTACCGCCGGCGAACATTTCGTCGGCGAACTGATTCGGGATACGACCGTTGGCGCTCTCGAAATTCAGGGTCGCTAGCCCAAGTTGTTTGAGATTGTTCGTGCACTGCATACGTCGCGCCGCCTCACGCGCCGCTTGCACGGCTGGAAGAAGCAAGCCGATCAAAATGCCGATGATGGCGATCACGACGAGAAGCTCGACGAGCGTGAAGCCTGATTGTCGATTCGTTTTCATTAGTTTACCTTGTGGATACCAGGATGAATGCTAAAACTTCGTTTAATGGTGGAACCCTGCGAGCTCCATTTTACTTTGAGGCGTTTCGGCGCAAAAAATTCCCGAAATGCACAATAAACGAAGGTTTTCAATATAACGCTTTGAGCGAGTCGACAACAGCTGACCGAATGTGCGTCATAAGGAGGGAATCTTCAACAGTCTATCTGTCTGCTCAGCAAAAGCTAGCCCGATTATAGCACAATTGTGGTTATACGTCAATCTTGAAACTATTAGTATTGAATTTTTTCAGAGATCAAAAAGGCGGAAACTTCCCAATTGGGAAATTTCCACCATAGATGTTTTGCTTGTTATACCGACGTCTCTAAGATCGCTAGTTTGGGACTAGTCGATTGAGACGGATTCTTTTCCGCGCGGAGTTGCGAGCGCGCCCCAGACGCCGTGCTTCGACGGACCGGTATAGGTTCCGTTGTAATCGATGTAGTTCGTATCGCCGACGTCGATCGTATCGGAAATAAAGTGTACGGAACCGTCCATCATACAAGCGTTGACGCCTCCGCTGTGCGAGCTTCCAGCGGCAATGAGGTAGATTGCGTTTTGGCAGTTCGTCGCGCTGTTGATATTCGTGCCGCCACAGCTCACTGAGTTCGGCGGCAGTACGGCGCAGAAATTCGTGTTGGCGCCGCCGGCGTCGCACCAGCGTCGACCTTTGCACGCGTAGGTTTTGTCAGTTGCAAGCAGACCGTCGGTACCGCGGAAGGCAAGGCATGCGCTAGGCGCTTGACTATACATGCCGCTCATGTGAGCGACTCCACAAGCGATATCTTCGTCGCTATCGGCGGCGTGATCCGTTACAACTATTTCCGAGAATCCCATCGTATTGCTCGTTCCGTCCTTAATTGCGGACAAAACTGTTTTACCGGCAATGAGACCGTTCACGAAGACCCCGCGCCGCTTCGAGTGGACAAGGTTTGCATTGGTATAGTCTCCGCGCGCCGCCGTGCACGCGGTCGCGTCGCCGACGCAGGTTGCGTAGCTATTGCGTCCCATGGTCTTTTCGAGTTTGATTTGCGCGTTGTCGTCTGACGGGCACGTGAAGGACGAGATAGCAGTCGCTAGCGGGTTGGTTCCCCATCCGTCTGGATATTGGCTGTTTGTGAGGAGATTGAAGTCGCACGAGCCGTCGAGCTTTGATACGAGCTTGTCCCAGACCGGGGCTTGCTCGATGTAGGGAAGTAGAATCGCTTGGACGGAGATGCGATTGAGTAGTCTCTCATCGACTCCGCTGTAGACGCCTCCGACCAATAGATTGTCGCCGTACTGGTTGGGTACGCGACTATTGGCGCTTTCAAAGTTGAGAGTGGCGAGTCCTAGCTGTTTAAGATTATTGGTACACTGCATTCGACGCGCCGCTTCTCGCGCCGCCTGCACTGCCGGCAGCAGAAGACCAATAAGAATACCGATAATTGCGATGACGACCAGAAGCTCCACGAGCGTGAAGCCCTGGCGAGAAGAAATTCGAGTCATTGTTGCACCACCTTTGACGTGTTAAAACCAGACGCCGACCTAAACATGATACGAATAATAAAACTTAGCTTAATGGCGCCGTTATAAAAATTGGCGACTCGACGCCGTCCCGCAGACTTTGACGCGCCGACCGCTCAACTAATTCCATTATAATCCCGTCCTCATGCGTAAACAAGCGGTATGTAATTTATCTGTGATAAGAGACTTGGATAAGGGGAAAGGAATTGAATATGAAGATTGTAGTGATTAAACAAGCAAAAGCGCGACTCTCGAGACGAGAGTCGCGTTTTTTGAATCGCAACGCATATCGCTTGCACAGCAAGGAAACTCGTTTATCAATCGAATGTAACGGTATCTTTACCCTTCGGGGTAGCCATAGCTCCCCAAACGCCGTGCTTAGAAGGTCCCTTATACATATCGTCGCGCGTAGCAGAAGAGCCGCTCATGTAGTTATTCAGATCGCCAGAATCGATCGTATCGGAAATGAAATGAACAGAGCCGTCGAGCATAACGACGTTGACGCCGCCGGAGTGGTTGCTGGAGGCGGAGATCATCATATGCTTGCCAGATTCAGGTCCATTAGTCTGATTAGACGAGCAACTTGGCGAGTTCGGCGGTAGCGCCGCTTGGAAATTCGTATTGCCTACTAGCGCATTGCACCAACGTCGTCCTTTCTGCGCGTAGGTATTGCTGACGTCGACAGTGTACATTCCATCAGAACCGCGAAGAGCAAGACAGTTAGCCGGTACGGAGTTCGCGCAGGCGGAGAGGTAAGCGATACCGGTCTTGACGTCGGGATCGTTTGCACTATCGGCAATGACGTCTGAGACGCAAGTTTCCGCGAATGCTATCGTGTTGCTTGTTCCGTCTTTGCAGACGGAAAGCGCCGTTTTACCAGCTAGCTCGCCGTTGACGAAAATACCGCGTCGCGTCTTTTGTCCAGCGCTGTCGTTTATCGTCGCGGCGTCGCCCATATTGCACATATAGTTCGTGCGACCAATATGCCCCTTTAGAGACGAGGAGTTAGTTGCGTTGTCGTCCGACGGGCAAATGAAGGAAGGAACGTAGGTCGTGAAAGGGTTGACCGATTGGTCGGTTGGAACGACTCCACCATCTGACGGGCTAGCTGAGTAATTAGCGTCGTTCTTAGCGATCGCAGTGGTAAAACCTGAATAAATTTTGTCGTAGACCGGTTGTTGTTCAAGATAGGGCAGTAGCAAGGTGTGGACGGACATCCTGTTGAGTCGACTGAGCACTGTTGAATTGTTGGCGGCGCCGCTAATACCCGTCCAGCCCGGATCCTTGTAGGAGTTCGGAATACGATCTTGCGCGCTATTGAAGTTCTGAACGGCAAGTCCGAGCTGTTTGAGATTGTTCGTGCATTGCATTCGTCGCGCGGCCTCGCGCGCCGCTTGCACTGCAGGGAGAAGAAGACCGATAAGAATGCCTATAATGGCGATTACGACGAGAAGTTCCACGAGCGTGAAACCTTTTCGAGAAGAATAATTCATGAGCTGCTCCACAAAAGAAGTGTGTTGAAAAGCGTTCGCTTATCGACGCGGGAACTATTAGTCGAGCGACACGCAGGCACATAGCCGACGCCGTACGAACACAATTGTTCAACGCGGTTTCTGTTGTAAGCGACCGCGCGCTCAAAAGGCGCGATCGTAGTAAATAAGAAGCGCGACCCTCGTTCAAGAATCGCGCTAAGTTGCGATAAAGGGTGTGAGTTTGCGTCGATCTATCAATCGAAGGTAACGGTGTCCTTACCTCTTGGCGTCGCCATAGCTCCCCAAACTCCGTGCTTAGAGGGTCCCTTGTACAATTCGTCGCGAACTCCGGAGTCTCCGCTCATGTAATTATTCAGATCGCCGGTATCGATCGTATCTGAGATGAAGTGAACGGAGCCGTCGAGCATGACGACGTTGGCGCCGCCCGAGTGATTACTCGACGCGGAGATGATCATATGCTTGCCGGAATCATTGGCGCCGGAGGACGAGCAACTTGGCGAGTTCGGAGGCAGAACCGCCTGGAAGTTCGTATTGCCGCAGATAGCGGAGCACCATCTTCGACCCTTTTGTGCGAACGTATTGCCTACTTCAACGGTGTACATACCGTCAGCGCCGCGGAGCGCAAGGCACGCGGAAGGAAGTTGCGTCGCGGTCGAAGTGAGGTACGCGATACCGGTTTTGACGTCCGGGTCGTTCGTACTGTCGGCGATAACGTCGGAGACACAGGTCTCTGCGAATGCCATCGTATTGCTCGTTCCGTCCTTGCAAGCGGCAAGGGACGTTCTACCGGCAATCGCGCCGTTGACGAAGACGCCGCGGCGCGTCTTTTGACCGTCGCTATCATTGTACGTGCCAGCGTCGCCCATATTGCACATATAGTTCGTGCGTCCGATGTGTCCTTTTAGGGACGAGGAGTTGGTCGCGTTGTCGTCCGAGGGGCAAATGAACGCGGGGACATAGGTCGTGAACGGATTGACCGTTTGATCGGTTGGAACCACGCCTCCGTCGGACGGACTGGCGGAGTAGTTGGCGTCGTTCTTAGCGATCGCAGTTGTGAACCCGGAGTAAATTTTGTCGTAGACCGGCTGTTGCTCGAGGTAGGGGAGAAGAAGCGTGTGAACGGACATTCGATTGAGGCGACTGAGAACAGTATCGTTACTCGCGGCGCCGCTAATGCCGGTCCAGCCGGGATCCTTATACGAGTTCGGAATACGATCTTGAGCGCTGTTGAAGTTATTGATCGCGAGCCCAAGTTGCTTCAGGTTATTCGTGCACTGCATCCGTCGCGCGGCTTCACGCGCCGCTTGGACTGCCGGGAGAAGCAACCCAATAAGAATACCGATAATAGCGATTACAACGAGGAGCTCAACGAGCGTAAACCCATTTTTGCCCTTGGTCGAAAAACTAACTTGATTCATTAAAAAACCCTCATAATCATAACATGAGACGTCGCATCGACGCAATCTTGCCCATACGTGCGCGACGCCTATACTCCTTTCCTCTGATTCGAGGAAATCGCTGAGTACGTCTTGGAAGAAGTCAAGGGCTGCATAATCAAAAGATGTAGTCTTCTCGGACGTAGGGAATACCTTGCGCAATTCGTCGACGCTGCGTACAAATTATCAGCGACGCCGCTTTCTTAGCGCTATTTCGAGGTGAGGTCGAAGTCGAAAGTATTGGCGCCTTTCTGCACGGACGCCGTAAATCCGGAAGTCTTTGGATCGTTGTACTTAGCCGGAATGGCAGACTTCGTTACTTCCTCTTTGATCGTTTCACCTTCTGCATTGGTTTCTTCGGGCGAAACAACTTCGATACAGGAGAAATGCACGGTGTAGTTTCCGGGCGTCGTTCCTGCGTCTGCGGCGCCCTGAACCGTCTGCAACTTGTACTTTCCGTCGGCGCCGGTGCGTCCAACGCCGCTATTGCCTTCGCCCTGCGCGGTAAAGTACACTGTGCAGTTAGCGAGCGGCGCGCCGTCGAGCGTAACAGTCCCTTCGACCGCTTCCGTCTTGAGAACCGACTTGCCGCATGAAGCGAAAACTAGTGTGCAGGCGACAAGCGCCGCAAAAAGCAAAAGATTTTTGTTCATTTTAATCTCGTACGCTAAAATTACGCGCCAACGCTTACGGCGCGACAGGTTTGTTGCGAACACGTGCGGTGTATTCGCGGTTATTTCTACACAGTAAGGTCGTCTTGCTCATACGGGCGTTTGATCGCGACCACAGTTCACTATTTTAGTCCGAATCGTGGCAGAGTCAAGCTAAAAATACAAAAATAGCGCCGCTGGCGCTTTTTTATGGAAATAACCTGACAACAAGATTTGTCGGCGTCGCGCTTGACTTTTATTAGACGTTCGACGCCGACTTTCGTTCCATCGTTTATCGTAATTGAGCGGGTTGAACGCGACTAGACGAGAACCAGTCGTCCGTCGAGCATATCGGGCAACTTCTCGCGTACGCGCTCCTGAATCTCGCGTTGCGTATATCGCGCGCTGAAATGGGAGGCTATGATCTTCTGGTTTTGAAAGAGTTCCCTCCGATCAACGTAATCTTCTACGCGCATATGTCCGTGCAGTTGAAACGGCTCGTTACGCTGCGACGAGAGATGCGTCATTTCCGAGATAAGAACGTCGGCGCTGTACATTTCAGGGTTTTCATCTAGCCCTCTTGGCGAGCTGTCGCCCAGGAACGCTAATCTTGGGAACCGGCGTTCGTAGGTGATTTCAACGCCTGCGAGGCTCAGATCGCGGATTTGTTCGCCGGTCAGTTCGAGATATTCCTCCTTGAGCTTTTTGCGTCGCTCCCAGATTATATAGCCAACCGACGGTACTGAGTGATATGTTTTGTGCACAGTAAAGACGAGTTCTCGCGAAAGGTCTAGTTCGTCGCCTGGTCGGACTCCCACAATCTCGCATGGCAATACGCTCTGCTCAAGTTTACAGAACGCAGCGAGGAACTGGCGCAGATCGGCGACTTTCTGCTCCGGCGCGTAGATAGTCGGCGGCTCCATCTGCATCATCCTTCTTCGCGCGATGTAAGCTGGTAATGCGAGCACGTGATCCATGTGCGTATGCGACAGGAACCAGCGCGGCGTCCCCATGAATTCCCACGGTTGCCAGCCGAGATCGAATCCGAGTTTATACTCGGGAACTCTCCAGAAGGTCATAATCGGCGCGCGCGAGAAACCCTCTACGGTAAAATGCTCGCACTTCACTCTGCTATAGGTCGAGCTATCGACGTAGTTGAACTCAGCAGTATCTTCTTTCGACGTCTTCTTCGATGCTGACATTAGGATGGCGTCCTTTCCGGCTAAACGTTAAATAAACGGCAATTAACCCCTCCATTATAGCGAGAACTTTCCGACGCGCAAGGGCTTGAACAAGGGCTTTTGACGTACTTTTCCCGCGCGTTTATTCCTTCTTTTCTTCGGCGCCGATTATCTTGCGCCATGCGTCCCTTACGGGTTTGGCGCGCTCAACAGGCGCTTTATCCGTGGGGGTTGGCTCCTGTTCCGGAAAGACGCTCCACCACGCCTTTTTGAGTCCCGGTAAGCTTTCTTGTTGTACGACCGGCGAGGTCAGATTGCCTTCGACGCGAATCTGGGCGAGTTGGTCGCCGGCGGCGCCGAAGACGTCGGAGATAATCGGAATTTGCGTTTGCGAATTACCAAGACGCGAACTGAACGTTAGATCGATGAGACGCTCTTGTTCGCGAATGGTAAGCCATCCGTCGCCAAATAGCGTGAGCGCGTCCCCTTCGAGTACGACACGATCAAGCTTGACGCGGTCGCCGTAGACTTTGAAGTCGACGGACGACGAGTTGAACGCGTTTTTATCGGGCTCTTGTACGCTTAGAATCTGGAGGATCTTAACGATCTGCGGCAGTTCATACAGTTCGGCGTCCTGCACGCGCGCGGATCCCTGACCTTTGAGCGCCGCGACGCTTTTGCCCTGTCCGTACAGATTCGCGTACGCGTCGACTCGACCCTTGAGAGGCTTGGCGCCTGGCGCAAACGCGCGCGAAACGTCGTCGAGCGCGCACTGCTGAAGACTTACGCCGAAACGATACGCGACTTCCTCGCGCGCGAAAAAGACCCCGTCGGCGACCAACGCGCCCCCGAAGACCGTCGCGCGTACCGGACGACGCTCAGGATCCGCCGAAACGGGAGCGACGCCAATTTGCGGCGGCGCCGCGTTCGAGGACGGCGCCTGTCGCGCAGAAGACTGCGTGCCGAACGCCTGCGCTGCCGCGTAGTTCGCCGCCGCGTTTTGGGACGGGGTCGCGCCAGATTGATCGAGCGACGGAGCGCCGTTGGCGAAACCAGCGGGCGAAACGTTCGGCGTTACTATTTGCGGCGCTTGACCACGAGTGATCGCGCCCGTACGCAACGCGTCGCTTACGACCCTTTGATATAATGGGTCGGCGTCAACGCACTGTTTAATATAGGGATCGAGATAGATCGCCGATTTTTTAATAGGCGGCGCCTCGCGACCCCAGTAGAGGTCTGTTCCGTTATAAAAGAAAGGTCCATTGAGATTGGCAAGTTGTACGTCCTTATAGTACATCGAATCGAGGTCGAATTCGCCGTACATGAGGGGAGCGCTACCCTCGACCACGACCCCGAACGTTCGTACGCGACCGCAGATTGAATCGAGATTGACGCCGGGACGCGCTGCGTTCTGTTGTGCGACGAGTCGAAGGTTCCACGCAACCCGACGCTTGGCGTTCGGCTCCGCCCCCTTCGTAATCCTCAGCGCGCCGTCTATATTGAAGAACCCTGTCGGCTGAAGGAATGCGAGAACCTGCTGCCCTTGCGTCGGCGTCGCGCTTTGCAGATCGCGATCGATTTGGAATTGGTCGATTCGCAACGACGAGACGTCGGCGACCCATGCTCCCGAAACGTCTGTGCGCGCCGCAATATTAGCGGAGTAGGTCGTACGTCCGTTGCGCGCGCGGAAACCGATTATTGTGAGCGCGCCTTCGCGATACGAAACGCGCCCTTCGACGTCTTTGATCGCGAAGGGTAGATTAAACGGCTGGCATGACGTCGCGCTAGCTATCGGCGTCGCGTCGAACTGCAGACGCAATTTCTTTTCGTCCGTTCGGTATCCGACGCGAATCTGACCGGTCATCTTGCCTTCAAGTCGCAATTTCTCGAACGAGGAAACGTTGTCGTAATGAACGAGCGCCGCGCGAAGTTCTTCTCCTAATGGGAAATTATCGACATTCGCCGTTATCAACACGCGCCACGCGTCGTGAGCGAGCGCCGCGCCTCCGACCGCAGGCACCGACGTGAAGAATTGCGGGGGCGCCGGAGAAAGCGCTGCGTTGGGACTAGACGACTGTCCTGAAATCTTCGCGCGATTCACTGCGTCAAAGTCAGAGGAAAGTTGATCGTAACCTGCGCCCGAGACGACGGAGCCTGTCGCGACGATCGAGGCGCCGCCGCTCTTGCCATTGAGATTTGGAAAGACCCAGACGCCGTCCCTCATATATATTTGTCCGGTGATCGCCGTAATCGGCATGGGGAAGAGTTCATACTGCAGCGACGCGTTGCGCGCGACGATCGCCGCCTCCATTTTGAGCGGATCAGTCGGATATCGCGCGGGGTCGTACGCCATTTTCAGATTGACGTCGATCAGTCCGGACGGGTGTAGCCTTTCAAGTTGCTCTCGCGCTTTTTCCGGGATCGCGACGAGTAGTTTGGCGTCGATCGGGACATTCTTAGCGACGACGTCGATTCCTCCGCGCGGCGCGCTTATCGCGTTGAGAAATCGTCCTTGAATTAAGAAAGGTCGCTCTTGACTCTGCGAGTTAAAATTCAAATCCAGCGTTCCCGATTGATCGAGGGACGCGACTCCCGATAGGTTCGATACTTGATAAGGAAAGCGGTCGCATGAGAATTCGAGATCCTTTGCGGCAAAGGCGAGCTTAACGGGCTTCCATGCCCCTCCTGACGCCGGGTTCTTTTCGATAACAAGCTCGACATTTGTCGTTGCTGAGAAGTGGTAGTCGTCGATGAAGTTTAGAAACGAATTGATTTCAGAATGACCTGCGGCGCCTCCTTCCTTCAAGGATTGTGCGATCTCTCGGAAAAGCGCGCTACTAACGGGCGCGTTTTCTAGCGTACAACGCGCGTGCGCCGAGTTCGGCTGAGAGATCGAGCCGTCTTGACGGTAGGACGCTTGGATCGCGGTCAGTCCGCAGGTCGCGGAGGCGCGCGTAATTTCGAAGGAGTCGTTTGCGAGCGTAAAGCTCGCGTCGACGTCGGAGCATGGGTATTTCAGTATAGGCGCAGCGACGAGCGCGTTGACGCACTCGCCCGCGACGCGATAATCGAGCGTTCCAAGGGATCCGTCGTAACTACTGACGACGAATTCGAAGGACGCTTTTCCTTGTAGCGTCGTAATAGCGCGCTTCCATTCTCCTGGTTGCGATTTGGCAAGTCGGAATAGGGTTGTTAAATCGAGTTTCTCGACTTCACCGTAGAATTCCCACGCGCCGCTCGACGCGCGACCAGCTATCTTGAGAGACTCGACGAGCGAGTTGCCGACCTCGACGGCGACGTTCCAATAGCAGTCGGTATTGTGGAAGAATTCATCGTTTGGCGGTCTTGACAGCGCGAGCTTTTCATTGCTATCTTTCGTATCCGCTTCTTGCGCCACGATCGCTGAAATAGCGTCTGTCGCTTCGTTATTCTCCTGTAGCAACGTTTCTGTTGGCGCCTTTGCCGGGTATACCGGTTCGAGCGAGATTTTAACGCCCGAGAAGTTCGTTTGCTCTTCGCCGTCTTGAAGCAATACGGCGGCGTCAAATATTTCAATCGGACAATGCTTGCCGTTGGAGCTAGCTGGCATGAGCGCGCCGTAGTACGCGACCATAGAGTCGAAGTTGGTGGACGCGTACAGTTGCGGACGCGTAATAACGATGCGCGTCGGGGTCGCCTTGCGCGTTAGAATCGTTTTGATTTCGACGGGACATTCGACGTATATTTCGTCCGCGACGAGAATCGGGCGAGCGTTTTCCGCGTGGAGTTTTTTCCATACGACGTTTCGCAATCTTACGCCGCGCGTCGATTCTAGACGTATTGAGTCGAAGGAGACGTCGGCGTTTGGGAACGACTCTTGAAGCAGTCGTTGCGCAACGCTCGTTATTTTCTCGTCGGCGCGTCTGTAGAAGAGCGCGCCGACGACGAGCGCGGCAAGAAAAGAGAGAAAAACGAGCCAAGAGCAAAAACTCTTGATTCGCGAGAGTAAGGATGGACTCTCTTGCGCGCGCTTTTTCTCATTTTTCTCAGTGAGGCGTCTCATTTTGATACACTTCGTTTCGGGTTGGGTAAAATTGCCGCCGCATTTTGCCGGTCAATCGAGCCACTATACGTGAATTTGTCAAATAGGTCAAGATTATTTATTTCTCGGCGAAAGGATATTGCGCTCGATTGACTTTTTTGCACGATCACGTTATAATACGTTCGTTTTGAATGAGACGTCCCGTTCGATGAAAGTAAAATTCTTGGATTTTGGGTTGGCGCGCCGCTATTGGCGCCATATCTGCAAACAGTACCGTCGCCGGGCGCGAATACGCGCGCGGCGCTTCGACAATCGTATCGTTTTGAGGCGCTTCGTTACGCTGGAAATCGTAAAACGAACCGCTCGTCAAAAGTTGATTGTAGTCCTGGGAGGTTGAACCTGAATAATCGTTGCAATTGTTTTAAAACTCAGTGTTTAGCGTGACGGCGCGTAAGACGCTTTCTTACCAAGAAAAAACAACGCGATGGGAACTTTGCCGGAGACGGCGCGTCATAGAACAGCAAAGGAGCGGATAGTGAACGACGAAGAATTGATCGAAAAAACGCTAGCCGGAGACAAGGAAGCCTTTGGGCTCCTGGCGCTGAAGTACAAGGACCGCGTTTACAATCTTGCGCTCCCGATCGTTGGCAACAAGGAGGACGCGCTGGACGTGGTGCAAGACACTTTCATGCAGGCGCTCGCTCACTTGGAAAACTTCCGACGATCTAGTCGATTTTACACATGGCTGTACCGCATCGCGTACAATACTGCGGTTGGCGCGCTACGTAAACGCAAGCGTAAACCGCGCGCGTCCCTCGAGTACCTCAACGAGGAGTACGGCGATTGCTTTGAAGCGCAAGGTGACGCGCCCGACGACGACGCGAAACGTCGCGACGACGCCGCTATCTTGCGCCGCGAGCTCGCCAAGCTGTCCGAAGAGTATCGAACGCCGCTCATTCTACGCGAAGTCGAGGGCGCGAACTACGAGCAGATTGCCGAGATTCTCAACGTGCCGGTCGGGACGGTGCGCAGTCGGTTGCATCGCGCGCGAATCGCGTTGCGCGAGCGGCTCGAACGCGCAGGACTGAAAATGTAAGCCTAATTAAAATCGACGACCATTTGAGACAACCGAGTTCTTTCGGCGCCGCTGTAATAATCGGGGTCGAGATTCAACCAGGATTACCGCAACGTCGCCGTCGCGCGACGTTGAGAACGTCGAGGACGTCGAATTATGAAAGAAAACATCTGGAAAGAGGAGCTGGTCGACGCGTATGTCGACGACGAGTGCTCGTCGCATGAGCGCGCGATAGTCGAGGCGCTCCTGCGCGAGGACGCCGAGGCAAAAAACGCCGCCGATTGGGCGTTGCGATTGCGCGAGCTAATGGCGCATACGCGCGAAGAGACGCCGCCGGATTTCTCGCAACGTTTAACGACGGCGATCGCTGAGTCAGACGCGTGGCAGAACTACGGCGTGTCGCGCGCACGCAGTACAACGCGCGAGCGTGCGAATCGCGGCAAATGGATTCCGACAGCGGTCGGCGCGACTGCCGCCGCGCTGGCGTTCGTCGCTTTCGGACTGGCGTACCACAGTCTACGTGTTGAGCGTCCCGCGCCGACGGGGGATTCTACGATTGCGCACGAAGGCGTCAAGGACGCGCCTAATTCAGGAATAGCGTACGAGCACGAACCGGCTCGTCCTTCGATCCAGACGCCCGCTTCCGCTGGTTCCCCGCTCTCTATAGAAGAGCGCCCGGCGTCGCAGGAAGCGCGCTGGGCGACGGTGCGGATTGCGGACGCGACTGAGCATCGACGTCTGAACAATTTAATCCAGAGGTTTGGCGCGAAGTTTGACGTCGACTTCATGAAGTTTGACGCGAATCGCGAACTCCTCTTTCAAGGGATAACGCCGCAGGCGTGGCGCGAGCTACGGCAAACGCTGGAAGCGAGCGGCGAACTTGAAATTTCCGACGCGCTACAAGCGTGGAGCGCCGACGGCGCCGAGAGCGAACGATGCGACGTGCGCGTTACGATTACGTTTGCTAATCCGGAGACGAACGAATAACCGTTTGGCGAACGACGAGCGAGACGAGGATCAGTTCGAGTCGGCGCGTCGAGCGAGCGCTAAAGTTCGCATCCTAGCGGCGCGGTCGGTGGAAATTTCCGGAAAAATTGAAATTTTGCCGGGAAAACGCTTGAAAAAAGCGTCGAATAAGTGTATCCTTTATAAAAGTGGGTTGTTATTGTCGACCGACTTGGCGGCGCCATGCGCGCTCGCCTAAGCGCTCGCGCGCGACTCAAGAGAAATAATACAATACCATAGGGCAAGGTCATCCGCTACGCTAGAGTTATCGCTGCCGCGATCCTCGTCGCGTCGCTCTATTCTGCAAAGGAAACGGAAATGAAAAAGACGTTCAAAAGAGGCTTCACGCTGGTCGAACTGCTCGTTGTCATCTCGATCATCGGTCTGCTCGCCGGACTCATGCTTCCCGCCGTGAACTCGGCGCGCGAACAGGGTCGCCGCGCGACCTGTATTAATAACCAACGCAATATCGCGCTCGCATTCACTATGTTTGAACAGAATAAGGGACGGTTCCCGCAGTTCTGCGTTTATTTGGAGTCGCACCCTCGAGATGAAAGGGAACTGACGGGTAGTTACAATAATGTCAAAGATTCTAACGGTTATCCTGCCCGAAACCGTGTGGGATGGATTCCACAACTCTTCCCCTATGTCGAGCAACCTCAACTTTACGAGGAAATCAATAAGCATGGTTACACGGAATATTGCGAAGTTGCGCTTGAACTCTTTTTCTGCAAGAGCGCTGGCGCGATTGAGAAGAACGCTAATAGTTACGTTGGGAACTGCGGCATTGCCGATCCAGGTTGTGTCGATACGACTGGCGCATACGGTCTTCTTACTGACGGAGTAGGGAGAAGGATAGACGGCGTGGATTACCTTGGTAAGACGATTTCTGTAGACGACGTTAAGGATGGGCTATCCAATACGCTTCTTCTCTCCGAAAACCTCCAAGCTGGAAATATTTGGTCGAGTAAAGAGTATCTCGTTGGCTTTTGCGTGAACACCAATAGCGCTAACGGCACGCCTGTTATCAGTCAGTACGGATTCAACGAGTCAACGCTTGAAGGTTATCCTGGCTTCCCTTTTAAGCCGAATCTTTATCGTGACGAAGCTGAAGGGTATGAGTCGACGAATGGGTCCAGCGATAGCGCTGTGTATTGGAACACCGCTCGTATGTCGTCCTCTCACCCTGGCGTCATTGTTGCCGCTATGGCGGACGGTAGCACGAAAGTCGTCAGTGAAAATGTTGGCGCTGAAATCTTAACGAAGGCAATGTCGCCGAACGATAAGGGCACTGCGTATTGGAACAACCAGTTCGAAACCCGAACCTTCGACTCTTCGAAACTTAACGACTAACGATCATAAATCACGAGACTATTCGTCGCCGTCCCCACATTTCATAGAGTAGGTTGACCAGCCTTATGAGAGCCAGACCAGCATGAACGCGTTGGTCTGGCTCTTTTAGTCGGCGCTTATGGTGAACCTTGCTTCGGTTTACGTTATGCGTTATACTACCTTTGTCAGGTAGGCGCACGACGGTCGGAATGGCGTTTACTTTTTCACGGGCTTGGGATAAGGGGACAGCGTTATGAAGCGCAGATTCCAAAGCGGTTTTACATTACGCGATTTGCTCGTCATTCTCGCGACGATCGGGACGCTTTT
>ONJR01000223.1 GCA_900318195.1 uncultured Planctomycetota bacterium | reverse complement strand
TATGCGTGCATTCAGGTGCGTGAGAACTCTCTTGAGGAATACACCGCTACCGACGGCGTTGTCGAGTAGTGAGATCGATCGCTCGTGTGCCGTAGATTCAAAGGCAACTTGCGGATTTGGGGATCATATTGCTTCGACGTCGCTCTGTTGGTAAGCGACGTTCTCTAATAAGAATAGAGGCGAACGGCTTGCGGTCGTTCGCCTCTATTCGCTACTTGGTTTAATAAGCAGTAACCACGATAATTTATGTGTAAAGTTTAAAGGTAACGCTCCGTTGCTCGACGCGCAAACGCTAGCGTTTTAACGGCGTTTAACTATGCGCTCCGACGGACGACGACTGGGGACGTGCGAACAACGACGTTCCTAAACGGCGCGCATTTTACTCTTCCGGCGCGACAAGACGCCCGAAGCCCTCAAGTAGCTCGTATTTTCTTTGCCACGTCGTGTACATAATACCGAGGCAGTTGGGCGTGCGTCGGCATAATTCGAGCCAATCGGCGCACCCGTCGAGATTGTCCGTATCGTAGTACGCGGCGCCTTGCGTTTTGAATCCGCGCGAACTGAAGAATTCCATACTCTTTTCACGCATATCATACCACCAACAGCTAATCACCAGATCTTTCGGAATGAGATCCCATACGCCGGTATAGTCCCCCTCGCAGGAATAGTAATTCGCGTGCGCGTTATGATTCGGGTCGAGCATATCGGACCAGATATATATTTCCGCGTCGGGTCGCACATTTTTAATAATAGCGCGCTGCTTCGTTATACAATCAGCGAGGATAGCGGCGAGGGACTCCCCGCGCGCATGACACGCTTGGCACGTATTAGCGCAACGTATCTCGTCCATACTCAAGAACCACTTCTGCGGATTCAATAGTTTAACGACCGCCGCCGCCGACTTCTCAAAGTACTCGTAGAGCTCCGGCTCCGACATACAAGCGCCTATCTGCGGCGCGCCGACAAGTTGCGGGTAATAGTAGTCAACGCGCAACGACTCGCCGTCGGAAATTCTACTTCCCGACGGAATTTCAAGCGTCAAGCTCTCAGCGTCCGTCTTCCAGGGCGCGACCCGATAGCCGGTCGGCAACGCCCAATCTTTACCTTGTTCGTACCGCGTCGCGCCGTCCGCGCTCGTAACCGTTATCGGCGCGCCAGGGCGTTGTAACGGATTCACTAGTCCAACGGATTCTACCGTTAAATCGTCGACCCAAACCTTGCCCGATTTCCCGTCCCATACGCCGGCGTAGACGCGAACCTTACCGTCCTCGGGCGTGCGGAACACAACCTCCGCCTTGCGCCAATCGAAGGCGATCTTACCGTTAGCGTCCGCCTTCGCGCTGAGACTATGCGCGGAAAGTTGATTGCCCGACATTGAGTACGCTTGAACTAATGGACGACCGATTAAATCCTCCACTTTAATCCAGACCGACGCGCGATAAAGTCGCTCTGGTTCAAGCGTTAGTTCCCACATGACGCGCCCGTGCCCGTGCGGATCCGTCTCCATCTTCTCAAATCGCAACGACGCTGCGCCGCTGTGAAAAACCTCGCGATCGCAGAAAGATGAAACCCCGACGCGATCTTGAAAGCCCTTTAAATTGTTGAGCGCGTTCCCTTGCCACGACTCCATATCGCAACTAAAGGACGCGTCAGAACCCGGGGCAAAGCTAGCGCGACCCGAACGAACGACTAGGGGAACGTTCCGAATGTGCAGTCCCTCCGCCAGGTTCGGATTGCGTCCTGTCATTGTGCCGTAGCCAATACTCCATAGTATCGGAATGATCTCGACGTTAGCGTCGTTCGCCGCGCTTTTAATTCGCTCGAACCTTGCAATTTCTTCTTCCGTCCACTCGTCCGCACGATCCCACGGCGCCGACCATAGCATACCGTTTAAGTTGACCTTACCTGCGCGCTCGATAAGTTTGACAACGTTGTCCGTTCCCGTTTCGTCTGTGAGACTATAGGAGACGTAAAACCATCGGTCGCGCATGGTCTGATTAGCAGAATCTGCGTTCGCCGCCATACCGACGTTGGGGGTATGACACACGGCGATTACCGATACGACAAGTATTGCGATAGCGTACGCACGATTTATGAAGTTT
>ONJR01000224.1 GCA_900318195.1 uncultured Planctomycetota bacterium | reverse complement strand
TCGTTTTACTAGGGTCGATCTAATGCGGTTCGCACTGTTTTGATTCTGCTTTACTTTGATATATTAGCCGCAGTCGTGAGATTGCGGTTTTTTTTTTCTGCGCGGCGCCTTTTAGTTGCAATCACCCCCAACCAATCTGCGTTTGGGGAATAACGCGCGTTTCTTATGCGGCGCGGATTGGTTGGCGAGCGCCTGCGGCGATCACAATTACAGCCGCGCGTTTAGGTAGCGTAACGCGCCGAGAAAAACCCCTTTTCGCACAACCATTCCGCAAAGCGATAATAATCCGCATTCTTTCGCGGCGCTGAAGGAAGTTACGATTACAGATTGCATGGCGGGACGTTGGCAAATTCAGCTGTTTGTTTTGTTTCTTTGACGCTACGAACAGAGCAATGAACCTGCGCTAAGACTCAACAATTGAAAATAATCAATCTTCTATTGACGCCGGTCTCTACCAAGAGTACGATATTAACCGTCGGGTGGGTAACTTCGGAGCGTAAAGAGTCGCTAGCGGTTTCCATTGAGTTACAACACATTTTAGACCGTCTTCTGTGTGATTCAAAGCAGAGGAGGAGCCCGTCGGAGTAACGACATGCCTGTTATACGTACAAAAATTCACCGCGCGCCTCTGCGCTACTTGTGCGACGATTTTTAGCGTTTTCTCCAGCGCGAATCGCCGTCTTCGTGAACTTGTCGCGACGTGTTGCTCGACGTTTCCCTGTGTTTGTGCAGGAAGGCGATCGGGATTGGTCGGCGTCTTTGAACGCGCATTTTTCTAGAAACAACGCGTTGATTGTTGCGTTTAAATTAGTGAACGCGAGGTCAACCTATGTCTCGGCTTTCCTGTAAATAGAACGCGTGCTCGTCTCGAGATTATCTAAGGTCTGAGACGTTTGCCTCCGTCGGTTGGCGTTGTCGACACAAAGCCTATAGCGCTGGAGACGGCATATCGTCGTTCTTTCGCCGTTGTGGACAACTCCACCGGTTGCAGTTCACGCAAGCGGAACTGAACCTTGGTGGGAACTTCCCATTGCTAAGATTGGACAATTATATAATGGATATAATACAAATGAAAAGACTATTTGCCGCTTTGGCGGTCTACCTTTCTTTGCTTCCCATTGGCGTAGCGCAAGACGACCGTCTTACTTCGCAAGAGGCGCAAATTTGGGCCGACGGTATGGCTCAGGCGCTCGTCAAAAATTTCTGGGGCGCCAGTTTCAAAGAGCATCCTGATCGCTACTTTTTCAACAAGACAAGTCGGCAAGCCGATATGGGAACAGGGGATTATTGGCCGCAAGCCCATGCTATCGACGTCGTTACTGACGCCTATCTGCGCACGAAAGAGAAGGAGTACTATCAGTTGTACGACCTTTGGTGGCAGGGTATGCCGCGATTCAATCCCGACGCTCGCCGTGGTCGACGCAAAGGCGATTCATGGTGGAACGCCTTTGTCGACGACATGGAATGGCACTGTTTAGCTCTTATACGCGTCTATGAAGCGACGGGCGAGACGCGCTATCTGAACAAGGCGCGTCAGATGTACGCCGACTGGATATGGTCGCAGTGGGGACCGGAGGACGAGGCGCCGTGGTATGGCGGTATTACATGGAAAACCGACGCCGCCAAGTCCAAAAACGCATGCTCCAACGGACCGGCCGCCATTGTTGCCGCTCGCTTGGCGCAATTAGCGTCGGTCGACGCTTCAAACGCCAAAAATAAGTCGGCGGCGGAGTATCAGGATGAAGCGTTGAAAATCTATCAGTGGGAACGGAAAAATCTTTGGGACTCGAAGTCAGGCGCCGTCTTCGACAATATGAATAGGGAGGGGCGGATCGGACGCTTCAGCCTGAGCTACAATCAAGGCACGTTCATCGGGGCGGCGGTGGAGCTCTTCCGACTGACGAAGGATCGTTCGTTCCTCGACGACGCCGTCCTTACCGCACGTTACACAACCGGACCTATGAGTCGACGCAATAACGGAGTTCTGTCCGACGCTACCGGCGGCGACGGCGGACTCTTCCACGGCATTTTCTTTCGCTATCTTGCCAATCTGATTGTTCTGCCCGAACTGGACGACGACGTGCGTCAGGAACTGACCGATTACCTACTTCACAGCGCAACAACCCTGGTTCGTCAGGGCGTGAATTCACAAACGTCGCTTTACGCCGGGCGGTGGCGACGTCCTCAACCTCAAGATCAACCCTGTGCGCTTAATCCTCACGTTACGGGCTGTATGCTTCTTGAAGCTACGTGTAAGGTTCTGACGTTCGCTGGTAATAACGCGCCGTCGTCACAATCAATTCACTGAATCTCGGCGATATTTTCGAGGAAAAGGGCTCTTTTCATAGAATTGACTCGATTCAGAAAGAACGTCTGGTAGTGTTATCGTGGTTTTTTTTGTTTTTTAAAGGACATAATTGAATGAAAAAGTTTTTCTTGTTTCTTATGGGATTGACATTATCGGCTATCGTCGACCTTGGCGTTTCCGATATAAGTTATGGTCAAACGAGGCAAGGTTTCGGCTCCGTTCAGAATGCGACGGAATTTGACGTCCATTGGATTAGCGACCAACGTGTTACCGGGGTGAAGAAGGAAGCCGGACACGCGACGTACACACCCTACTCTTCGCGCGTGGCGCTAACCTCGGACGCTTGTTACGCCGAACCATGGCTCGATTCCAATAGCGATCTTGTCATGAATCTCAACGGAACGTGGAAATTCCGATGGGTCAAGGGAACGAAAGAAGGACCCGGTTCCAACGAGTTTCAGGCTACAGAACTCGACGATTCTGCATGGGACGATATTCGCGTTCCAATGAACTGGGAGATGACGGGCAAGTATAACCTTCCAACCTACAATAATACCGGCTATCCCTTCCACAACCATCCACCCTATGCAACGGAAGGGTACGAAGAGCACGGTATTGTCGATCACAATGCGACAGGGTTCTATCGCCGTACGTTCGATATGCCGAAAGAATGGTCGGATAAGGAAGTCTTTATTCATTTCGACGGCGTTTATAGTTGTTGCGTCGTTTGGGTCAACGGTAAATTCTGCGGCTATTCGCAAGGCTCCAATAACGACGCGGAGTTCGATATTACCAGCGCCGTTCAGCCTGGCAAAAACCAGCTTTCCGTACGTGTGTATCGTTGGTGCGACGGCTCCTATCTTGAAGGTCAGGATATGTGGCGTTTGAGCGGTATTCATCGCGACGTCTATCTTGTCGCTAAGCCAAAGACGTTTGTCCGCGACCACTATATTACGGTCGTGGATCAGAGCGCCGACGCGACCTCAGGGCGCCTTCGGACGCTCATGAACCTCAACAACCGCGACTCCGCCGACTCTGTTAAAACTGTTCGTATGGAATTGATCGACGCAGAAGGCAATACGGTTGCGAAAGAGGAAAAGACCGTTTCCATTAAGAGCAATCGCGCCGGGGACGTAACGCTTACGACCCCCAAGCTCTCGAACCTTTCAGCCTGGAGCGCTGATCGACCCTACCTTTACACCGTGATTATTACGCAGTGCGACCAGTCTGGCAAAGAAGAGATGGTTTTTGCGACGAAATACGGGTTCCGCAACGTTGCCGCGGTAAACAATGGCGACGACCATTATTTCACTGTCAACGGCAAGCGAATTTTCTTCAAGGGCGCCAATATTCACGACGCGCATCCGCTTTATGGTCGTTACGTCGACGTGGAAACGATGCTGAAGGACGTTACGCTCATGAAGCAGGCGAACCTGAATATGGTTCGGACGAGTCATTATCCACGTTCACCGCGTATGTACACAATCTTCGACGCCTTTGGACTCTACGTTATGGACGAAGCGGATCTCGAGTGTCACGGAAATCAAGGTCTCACTCGTGATCGTAATTGGACGAACGCATTCGTCGATCGCAACGTGCGTATGGCGTTGCGCGACCGCAATCATCCAAGCGTCGTCTTCTGGTCGTTAGGCAATGAGAATGGCAACGGCGACAATATGCGTCGATGTTACGAAGCTGTCAGGAGGCTCGATTCGCGTTTCATCCATTGTCATGGCGAAGACTCTGCGTCAGATATGTATTCGGAAATGTATACGAGCGTCGGTTCCGCGAGGAATCAAATGCGCGGTCGCAACGGCAAACCGTTCTTTATTTGCGAGTATGCGCACGCTATGGGACAGGCGGTCGGCAACCTTGTCGATTACTGGCAAGTCATCGAGAGCAGTTCTGGTATCGTCGGCGCGTGTATTTGGGACTGGGTGGATCAAGCGATCTACGACCCTGCGCGCATTCGCGACGAAAAAATAGTAGACGCCAACGGTTTTCGCGCGTGGACTGGAGGATATGACTACGATCCATGGTTCGACCGACACAATAATAACGACAAGGCCTTTCAGGGGAATTATCTCAATAACGGTATCGTTACGCCTGATCGCGCGTTTACCGCCAAGCTTACTGAAGTCAAAAAGGTTTATCAGTACGTCGAGTTTACTCTGAACGGCGATACGCTTACGATTTGCAATAAATACCCCTTTACTAATCTTGGCGAACTCTTCTATCTCACATACGTTGTTCGTAAAGACGGCGTCGACGTCGAGGAAGGACGCATGGACGTCGACGTCCCTGAAGGTCAGTCTGCCGATTACCAATTGAAACTCAAAACTCAAAGGAGCGACGCCTCTGAGTATACGCTTCTCACGGGACTTTGTCTCAAGGAGAAACAACTTTGGGCTGACGCCGACTATCGTCTTGCGGACGAGCAGTTTGTTCTAAAGGAACGCGGCGCGTTGCCGCCAGTTGAGGTCGAAGGCGCGCTGAACGTTAAGGACAACATTGTTTCGGGGCGGGATTTTACGGTTCGGTTCAACGATAACGGCGCTCTCGCCTCCTATGTTTACCGCGGCGTCGAACTACTCGCTGGCGCTCCTGAATATAACGATTTCCGTCGTATCGACAACGACTCTGAAGGCAAACAGGCGCGCAGGGACGTCAACGACGGGGAAGGAGGATATAATTACGCCGACCCAATGATCAGAACTCACGAGATCGTCAAACCTCTGAAGCTCCAGGGCGCCGCGGCGACGCTGACAATGCGCGCGACTGGTGAAAAGACGAACTATACCGTAGCATATTTCGTATACGCCAACGGCGTCGTTGAGATGAAGACGACTTTTGAACCGCAACGTCGCGGACTTCGACGGCTTGGACTTGGCATACAATTTGCGCCGGGGTTCGACAAGATCGAATATTATGCGCGCGGACCACAAACGAACTACTGCGACCGTAAGACTGGCTCTTACCTTGGTCGCTATACGACGTCGGCGCGCGATATGGTCGACGAGAATATCCATCCTCAGACGTACGGCGATCGTCAGGATCTTCGCGATCTACTACTCGTCAACAGTCTCACTCCCGTCAATTTGCGCGTTCAGACCGAAGGATCGGTGGGCTTTTCTATTTCACACTTCGACGAACTAGAATGGAACCACGATCTTCATTACACGCGTTTTCACTGGTCCGATTTGACTGAGCGTCCCGAGCTCTTCGCGCATTTTGATTACTGGCAACGAGGAATTGGCAATAACAGTTGTTTCTCAGACTGCTGTTTGCCAAAGTACGAAACACCGTATCCTGGCAATTATCAAGGAGCCAAAGAGCTAAGCTATAAGCTGCGGTTTACTCCGATTCCGACCGAGCTTGCGACTGTGAAAAAGGATTCAGGACTCGGTAAGTTTGACTTCTTTTACGCTGGAGAACGCCCTGAACATAAGATGTTTATTGTCAAAAACGGTCGCGTCGTATGGCGTTATGACGATCCTGACGGTCGAGGCGAGATTTCCGACGCTATTCTCCTTTCCGACGGGCATATCTTAATGGCGCACCAGTACGGTATACGAGAGATTGTTCCCGATCTTACGACCGAGGGCGGTTATTCTGTCGTTTGGAAGATGGACGCGCCCAACGGGTATGAAATTCACAGTTTGCAACCGATTGGTACGGATAAGATTCTCTACGTTCAGTGTGGACGTCCGTTCGAAGCCGTCGTCATGGAAATTCCGTCTATGAAGGAGCTCAAACGCATACCATTGCCCTTTAAGGACGGCGGTTCACACGGTCAGATGCGTAATATGCGTCTCACTAAAAAAGGAACGATGCTCTTGGGCTCCTTTGAATTTGGCGCCGCTATAGAGTTCGATTCCGACGGCAATGAGCTTCAACGTTGGGAATGCCCTGGCGCTTGGGGGGTGGAAGAACTTGCGAACGGCAATATTCTCGTGGCTAGCAATCGTAATTACGTGCGCGAGTTTAACCGTAAGGGCGAGAAGGTCTGGGAGTTTGATTGGGCGAAACAGGGGCCGGCGGCTTTTGTTAAGGTCGACGGAAAGTTTAGACGCAACCTTAGCGGACAGAAGGCGCATCGACTTCTGAATGGCAATACGATCATCACGAACTGGCAGAACGCATGGGGACGCGAAACCTCCGATCCTCTCGTGCCTGCCGTCCAAGCGATCGAAACGACCCCCGACGGCAACGTTGTCTGGAAGCTCGCCGCTTGGGACGAACCCGATAACTTGGGACCGTCTACCAGCCTTCAGTTACTCGACGAATCTGTCGATCGTACGGAACTGTATTTTGGCGAGTTTAAATGACGCTGGTATTCTTCGCGTTTGGAGCGCTGGGCGTCTTGCAAAATAGGACTCTGTCGTTGGAACGTCGACGTTGCGCATTTTTCAACGATTCAGCTCGTTTTGCAGGCGCGCTTGGCGCGTTCAACAGACGCGAACGAAGAACTATTCCTTTCAAGCATATGCGATGTTCCTTTCAGACTCTTGAATAAACTTGGCTCTTTGCTATACTCGTTTATCGCGTTGCGCGTGTCGAAACGCGATAAACTGGTTGAAAGGACTACTCATGTTGAATAAAGTTAAATCTATTGCAGTACGTACGCGAGTTGGAAAGTGGCTGAGAGCGATGAAGCATATTGCGAAAGTCGCACAACAAGAGAGTTACTATCCTGAATTACCGAGAAAGTCGTACGGTCAGCGTGTGCTTGACCTGCTACGTTGGCGCCAGAAGTGGCGTGAAGTCCATCGATTCTACAACGCGTACGGTCAAGACTGCGTCGGCGCTGATATGGACGCGTATATGGATTATTTCACGAGCTATATGGGCTCGCGCGACCGACTGAATGCGGTCGATAAGTTGTGGAACATGACTTGTCTCTTTGAGGATAAATTTCTCTTCTATCGTACGATGAAGTCATTAGGCGCGCCAACGCCGGAAGTCTTTGCTTTCATTCATTACGGTAATATTTACGACGCCACAATGAATCCTCTCGAACGCGACGCGCTCGAGCAACAGAAAGATTTTTTCCTCAAGGACGCTTACGGTATTTGCGGTAATTTGGTAAAACACATCGAAGGTTATGCTCAACTCGTCAAGCTTCTGGAAGAGATCCCGCAGGACGGCGCCTACGTGCTTCAAGAGAGAATTCGACAGTGCGACGAGGAGAATCGCCTGTATCCGAACGCCGTCAATACGATTCGACTTGTTACCATCCGCAAACGCGGCGGCGAACCGCGATTACTCGCAAAAATGCAAAGAATAGGAACGTCAAAGTCAAACAATGTTGACAACTGGGCGGCGGGCGGTATCGCGGTCGGGATCGAGGGAAACGGATTCCTCAAAAGGTGGGGACTGTATAAGTATATGTACGGTCGTAAAACGGACTGTCATCCCGATAGCGGCGTTAGATTCTCAGACTTTAAAGTCCCTATGCTCGAAGAGGCGATTGCGCTCGTTCTGAATTTACATCGATATTTCTATAATATCCACTCCATTGGATGGGACGTCGCGCTAACACCCGAGGGCCCCGTTGTCGTTGAAGGAAATGAAAATTGGGACATGGGACTCGCCCAAGCCTGCGATCGACCGTTACGAAAAGAATTTATGGACTCCATTGACTAAAGTTTCCCGACGTAAAAGTAATTGTGTTGCGACACGCGGATATCGGCTTTTTGAAAGTTGAACGGCTCCATTTTGTGGAATAGGAGAGTCTCGTAATGACGAAAAACTCATTCCTTCTTACCTTGCTAACCGTAGTTGTTATGGGCGCGTTCGGCTTAGGACCTGACTTGACTCTCGTGAGAGCCGAGAATGTCGCGCAAAATGAGAACGTGAGCGTCGATCCGCCGATCGACGTGATTCCCGAAGAACTACTCGGTTTCAGATTAATCGCGCGCTGGGATTTCGACGAGCGTAACGCGACTCTCAACGAGTGGACGCCTAGTCCGAATCTTACGCTCGAAATGATCGACGGCGCGCTACTCGCGACGGCAAATGATCCCGATCCGCATTTTATCTCACCGAGAATTCAAAACGCGCCAGCCGGAGACTTCCTCGTGCGGTTGCGTGCGAGGAGAACCACGACCGGATTTGCTCAAATCTTTACTGCGGAAGAGGCGGCGCCTGAGTTTCACGAGTTGCGGTCAACCCGATTTACGCTGCCCGAGAGCAACTTGTGGTGCGAGTCTGTGGTGCGCGTCCGGACTTCGAGCCCCATTATCCAACTACGCTTTGACCTAGGTCTGGACTCGGGACGAATTGAAATTGACCGAATAGAACTCTTTCACGCAGAATTTAGCCCCTTGAAATTCGGCGTCTATTCTATTGCCAACGGCGTTCTACGCGTGGCGATTCGGCACAACTCCAAGGACGAGCCCATAACGCTTACCGCTTCGAGTTCAGGAAGAATACTCAAAGAAGAAACTCTTAACAGTAGAGGCGAACTCGAATTTACATGCGATATTCCCAAAGACGCTCCATTTGCTACGATCGACGTCGAAGCGCGTGCGAAAGCGGACGCTGTTAGACGGCGATTCTTTGCTATAAACCGTGAGCGATTACAAGATTGCAACGACGACTCGTTGTGTAAAAACTGGAAAACGCTCGAAAGTGTGAACTTGAAAGTTCATTTCGCGACAGACGGTTCCGGCGCCTTAATTTATCGCAACGAACGTCCCGTCGCCGCGCTCTTTCCTCTCTACGCGGAAGACGTCGGCGCGTCGCGACTTGCCCCTGTGAGACTCGAGGAGACGCTCGACCACGCCGCCGCGCGAGACGAAGGCGACGCTACGGTCTCTTTAAGACTCGTCAAATATAACGCATATGAGCGCCGGTTAGAATACTCGTTAGAAGTCGAACGTGAACGTGTCGGAGCCTTGAACTTTACGCTTAACGGCGACGAACTAATGTGGCGACTCGAGTCGCCGGTTCCCGCGCGAGCGCCGGCTGTTAAAATACTAGACGAAATGACGAGCGCCGTACTCCCGGGAGTCGAACTACTTGAGCGTGGCGAAAGAAGCTCGTCTACCGCCGACGTCTCTCCTAACGACCGCGCGCGATACGCGCCGAGCCCGCTTCAGCGGACCGCTCAATTTGCTACGATTATTACCGACGCCGTCGCCGCAACAATTCAGTACGACGAGCCGAACGCGCAAATCTATTTTGCCGTTCCCGATTTTCTCGACGGCGACGCAACTTGCGCGCAAGTTGCGCTAGCGGCAAACAAGCTGAACGGAAAACTGACGCTGGCGGAGCCGAAAGCGCTTGCCGACGTTATTCTCGACTTCGTCGCGCGCGCGACGTTGCCGACTATTCCATCTCGACCTCGATCGACGGAACAACAAGAGTCTGCGACCCGCTGGGCGCTCGAACGCGGCGCGCTCAGACGCGAGTCCGGAGGTTGGGCGTCCGCCGTCGGATCGGGACTAGGCGCGACTGACGATCACTTTGGCACCGATTTCATTTCGACTCTAATGGAGGTCGGCGGCGACTTGCCAGAACTTCCGCGCCTCGACGTTGGCGGCGCGAATTTGCGCAATTACGCGTCGCTACTGCGTCTGAATCGCGCTGATTTACTGGCGCAATGGCTCAACGGCGAAGCGCGCGTAATTCGCGAAAAGCAACTTGAAGACGGCTCTTTCCGATATAACGGCAAATACCTGCGTGGAAGCGACGTTGATTATGCGTCCGGCGATTGCGGTTCGAAACTCGTGCTACTGGCTGAACATTGGCGATTGACTGGCAACGCCGAATCGCTCCACGCGTTGCTTCGAGGCTTAGAATTCGCGAACCGATTGAGCCTCCCTCGCGGCGCACAGACTTGGGAACTATCGCTTCACACGCCTGACTTGCTCGCCGCCGCCTGGATGTGTTACGCCAACACAATCGCGTACGAAGCGACCGGCGAACTTGTTCGTTTGAACGACGCGAGACGCTGGGCGGCGCTAGGAATTCCGTTCGTTTATCTCTGGCAAGACGCCCGATTTGACAAACTTGACAATCCTGTGATGGCGTACGCCACAATTCCCGCCTACGGCGCCACCGACTGGATTGCGCCATGTTGGATTGGAACGCCCGTTCAATGGTGCGGCGTCAATTACGCGTGCGCGCTGCTAAGACTCGCGTTGCATGACTCCAATCCCATCTGGCGAACGCTTGCGCAGGGAATCGTTGTCTCCGCTGAACGACAAGTCTATCCCGACTCGCCGTATGAAGGACTCTTGCCAGATTCCTTCACGCTTGAAGCGCAACAACGTAATCCGCTCAATATTAACCCGTGCGCGTTGCATATGGTTCGGCGGATGCTCGATGGAATCCATACGAACGTTACCGTAGTCGACGTCGCTGGACGGCGTGTCGTCTCGCCTTTTCACGCTGTAATTGCGCCCGATAATGAGAACGCGATTGAAATTCAAGCGCAACCAGGCGAACGTTATCAGTTGCTCATTGACGGCGAAGACGTTTTGGACGTCGAATCGAAAGGAAAAGATTGCGTTTTCATTCCCGAGAAGTTATAATGCTTCTGTTCGGCGGTTCACACTTGCTATGAATCGAGAGATCAATCCAAAGGAGATTACTATGAAACGCTTTGTATTTGTAGGTTGCGCGCTGGTCGTGTTCGCTATTATCGCTAGCGCGCGATCAGAAGAACCGGAGACGCCGCCCGCGACTAAAGAGGCGCCGAAAGGGTTTGTATCGCTCTTCGACGGAAAGTCGCTTGAAGGATGGGAAGGCGACCCGATTTTTTGGACCGTAGAAAACGGATGCATAACGGGACGATCAACGGATAAGACGCCCGTTCCGTATAGCGAATATCTTGTTTGGCAGGGCGAACCGGTCGGCGATTTCATTCTGCTAGCCGATTTCAGAATGGTGAGCGGCAATAGTGGGATCGAATATCGCGCGTGGAAAGACGCAGAACGAAATTTCGGTCTTAACGGCTACCAGGCGGATATTGCGCACGGCGATATCATGGGAATTCTCTACGGCGAAGCGCTCGGGGAGATCATCGCATGGCGCGGCGAAAAGGCGACGTTCGATAAGGACGGCAATAAATCGATTGAAAAGTTCGGAGACGCGCAGGAGATAGCGAAGTCAATTCGTATGTCTGGCTGGAACACGTATCGAATTGAAGCGCGCGGCAATCTTTTCACGGAGTATATTAACGACGTTAAAACGAGCGAGCTTGTTGACGAGCGTCCTATCGCGCCGAAACATGGTATTTTCGGTCTCCAGATCCATCCCGGTCCGCCGATGACGTTTCAGTACAAAAATATCTTTTTGAAGAAACTTGACTAGATTTCCAGCAAGCGCGTTGCGACGCGCGACGTTTAAGAAGGAGAATGATAAATGCAGTTCACTCGAAGAAATCTTTTGAAATCGGCGTTGGTCGCGTCTCCAATGCTAGTTGCGGCGCGCGCGCTCGGTCTCGACGGCGAAACGGCGCCTAGTGAAAAGGTGCGCGTCGGCGTAATCGGACTCGGCGGACGCGGAACGTACATTGCCACGATTCTGCAGCAGACGAAAGACGCTCAACTCGTCGCCGTCTGCGACATCTTTAAGCAACGCGTCGACAACTATCTCAAGAACCGTTCCGACTGGCTCAAAGGCTACGACGACTTCCGCAAAATGATCGAGACGGAAAAGCTCGACGGCGTATGCTGTGAGACTGCGACGCACCAGCGCGCGTGGGTCGCGATTAACGCGATGATTAGCGGCGCTAACGTCTATATCGAGAAGCCGATGGCGCTCACGATTCAAGAGGGTCGCGCCATGGTCGAGGCGGCGCGAAAGTTGGATAAAGTTACTCAGGTAGGAACGCAACAGCGTTCGCTACCGCTTTGCCGCTGGGCGTGCGACCAGATAGCAAATGGCGCTATTGGCAAGGTCAAGACGGTTATCGTGCCAAATTTCGTCGGACCTAACGTTATTCCGAACGATCCGAAATATAATCTCGATCCGAAAGATTGCGAACCATGGTGGGACGTCTGGACAAACCAAGCGAAATTGCGCGCATGTCTTCCGGAAATTCAGTACGGCTGGAGCAACTGGGCCGATTACGACGCAGGCGGTCAGTGTTTTGGCGTTTCCGGTTGGGGCACGCACTCTTTCGATCAGATGCAGATGGCGATTGGTACGAGCCTGACGGGTCCCGTTCGGATTATTCTCGAAGAGCCCTGTACGATCCAAGATTCAGGCAAATTCACCAATCGTCCGTACTCCGAAGACGAGACTGGCGCCGAATATTATCATATGGCAAAGGTGGTCGGACCGCGCGGTAAGATCAGGGCGCTCTTCCCGAATGGCGTCGAAGCGCGGTTTGAGCTCGACGGTGATCGCGGTCCTGGACTGGGGTGCATCGTCGTCGGTGAGAAAGGAAAACTTGAAATCAATCGCCACAAGATCGCGTCTAATCCGAAAGAACTCGCCGCGTCCCTGCCGGAAGAAGCGCGCAATACGCGCGACGAGACGGTGTACCATCTCGAAAACTGGGTCGAATGCATTAAGACGAAGAAAAAGTGTAACGCCGACGTCGAGATTGGTCAGCGTTCAACCACGATCTGCGAACTCGTCAATATAGTGCGCGCGACCGCGCCGGTTGGCAAGGTTATCAATTGGCATCCGGAAACGGAGAAGTTTGAGAACCTCGCCGAAGGCAACGCGCTACTATCGCGTCCGCGTCGCGAAGGCTGGGAACTACCGAAAGTCTGACACATGACTGTTACGCGCGCGGAATAGTTTTTGCGAATCGGTCGCGTCGACCTGGGCTTGACGCGACCGATTCGCGTGGATGGAAGCGAAGTTCGCTACGAATAGTACTCTAAGAGGAATGAATTGGAAAGTGATGAGAATCCGTTTGAAGACGATGTGAAAGAAGAACGTCGTTTTGTCCTTACAAAACATGAAGCGGAGTTCATGAAACGGGAGGTCAAGGACAGCGTCTTTACCGACCTCTTTCGAGACAAACGTTATTTGCTGGAATTGTACCAGGCCTTGCATCCGCAGGATACAGGAATAACGAAGAGCGATTTGTCCTACGTAACGTGTCGAACCGTGCTTGCTAATACGCTATACAACGATCTAGGCTTTTGGGTACGAAAGAAGTTGATCGTTTTAGTGGAGGCGCAATCGACGTGGAGTCAAGCTGTCGTCATGCGCCTCTTCTTATATCTTGCCTCGACCTATATGCAGGAGCCGCTGTACCATGAATGTACGTTGCCGTTTCTCTACGGTAATAGCGCGCATGAGTTTCCCGACGCGGAACTTTATGTGATTTATACCGGCAAGCGTCGAAAGGATTCGCCTAAATACTTGACCTGGCGCAAGCATGTCTCGAATAATCCTCATCAGAAGTGGGATTTCGCTGTTGAAGTGATTTACGACGGCGCGCCAGGCGATATAATCGATCAGTATATTACGTTTTGCAATATAAGCGACGAGAAACGCCGCATTGGCGGATATACCAAGGAAACAATGATGGATATCATTAACACGTGCGTTGAACGCGGCGTGTTGGTCGACTATTTAAGGAGTAAGACTTTGGAAACGATGATTAATCTGCTAAGGAGTCCGTTCGAGCAGGAACAGATCTATCGTGGAATGCTCGAATATCGAGAAAAGCTAGGTGAAGAACGAGGTGAAAAACGAGGTGAAGAACGAGGTGAAAAACGAGGTGAAGAGCGTGGAAAGCGTAAAAATAGTATTGAAGTGGCGCGCAATTTTCTCGCGAGCGGTGGGATTCCAATTGCTTTAATAGCTCAGAATACGAATTTGACCGTAGCCGAGGTAGAAGCGTTGGCGCGCGGGGAGGAGATTCTGTAAGGATTGATTCTCACAGAGGGACGGGTAAAAGCGTATAACCGATACGTCGCGTTGTGCAAGATGAAACCAGCGTATACAGAACAATTTGGAATGAAGGAATTTGAGACGTATGAAGACGTCGATAACTTGCCAGAAAAGGACGATCCTCTTGGAACCGAAAATACAAGGGAATTTGCTCAGGAACTCGTCGACACGTGCATAGAACGCGGAATCCTGGTAGATTTTTAAAGGATAAAAGTCTTGATGAAATGGTTGAACTTTTAAGGGCGCAAGCAGAATAAGAAATCTGTTGTGGACGCTAAGCTCAGGACTGTTAAACAGAGAGAATGAGGAAGAAGAGCAAGTCTAGTAGCGCAAAAAGCTGGCTCGTGGTAGACGTCGACGCTTTGTTGAAGAAATTTTTAAAAACCCCATTGACGAACCCGCGCGGTGTGATATATTTTTATTCGTCGTTTGCGCCACACGGCGCGATTGAGGTTCGACCTGATCGTCCGTAGCGAGCGACGCTGATATTTAACAATCGAGTAAAGTAAGAATCATATACAGTGTGAGAAACCGTTGGAGGTAACGAAAACCTCCAACCTTTGAAGCCAAATTAGAGCGATTCATTTAACACAAAGAAACAGGCTCTTTTGACCAAGAGCCTGTCCAAGATCGAACGAAAACTTCTTTTGAAGGATTCACCGTATAAAGAGAATTGAAGGGTTT
>ONJR01000227.1 GCA_900318195.1 uncultured Planctomycetota bacterium | reverse complement strand
CAAGCGAGGAAAGAATATGAAAACGAAAGAAGAAGTCAAACTACTACTTGAAGGTCTCTCCGACGTTGTGCTGGACACGTCCAGCGTGCTTGTGAAGCACGACTGTCAACAACTAACGCCAGCGACGCAACTATTCGTGAAGCAGGCGGACGACGCTATGACGGCGGCGTGCCGCGCGTATGAGACGATAGCGGAATTTTATCAGATTGAAGACGAGGAGGAAGCAGAGGATGGCGAAGACAATTGATACCGTCCAGCGAGGGCAGACGATTACGGCGGAGGCGTGGAATACCCTCGTTGAACGCATTAATCGTCTGGAACGCGACCGCTTCATTATGACAGCGCCGCCTCGCACGCCGAAACGACCGTTGGCGAAGACTTTTGTTCTTAAAACCGAATGGGAAAAACAAGACGGAATATGGCAGGCGGACGCGCGCCCAATAGACTCAGCTACTGGCGAGACTGACACAGACGACAGCAAGATAGTTAAGGTTTATGCTCCGCTCAATACAGGCGAGAAGCCGGCTGGTGAAGCGCAGAAGTGGAAGTTTTGGGCGATCTGGAAGAATAACCGCTGGGAGACGCTACAAACGGAAATAGGCAAAGGTGAAGGCGAGAAATACGTTGCAGGTCTAGGAATAGAAATCGGCGCGCACAATCCAGAATTAGGTGGAAGACCAATTACCAACGTCGGAGTGCGCTCTATGCGAATAAGCGGCAGTAGCTACGAAGCAAAAAGCGGTCCGTTAAATATGGCGTCTAATCACTTCCAGTGGAGAACTTCGAGCCTCTCAGGCGAATCGGAGTGTTACTTAAAGACCCACCGCGTAAAAGTAGTAATCGACGTTACGAATGGGACGCCGACGTACAAGACGATTGAAGTTATCGGAGAAGATTAGATAGATGAAGGCACGACTATCCCAAGGAGCGCGTTTTTTCGACGATAAAACAATCCTTAAAAAGGCGACCGACGCCGCGCGAAAAGCTGTTCTATGGACGGCGCGCGACGTGCGATCAGCGGCGAAGAGGTCGATTAAATCCGGGGGCAAAAACCCGCTTACCGCGTCCTACAAGACGTCGAAGCCGGGGGAGCCCCCGCGTTCGCATAAAGGAACGCTTAAGAACGCGATCGTCTATGAGAAACTCAACGAAGATTCGTACCTGGTAGGCGCGCCGAGACTTGGTAATTCGCAAGCGCTCAAAGTATTGGAGTACGGCGGACAAGCGAAGTCGAATAGAGTTTATTACACAGAAGAATACGCGACGCGCGCTACTAAGCGCCTTTCACGGCGAAAGACAAAGGTTAGCGCGCCGACAACGCGCCCACGCGCCGCTCGACCGTATACGATCTACGCGAAGTCGGGAACTCGAACGATTGTGCGCGACTATCGTAAATTCACGTCGCGTCAGGCGTGGGAGAACGCAGTGAAGTCTGCGCGCTTCCTATCGTGGGCGAAACGCCAACGCGTGATAGAGAACGCGACTTATAAAATGGCGGCGCGTCCGTACATGAAGCCTTCGTTGCTCGTCGCGGCTTCGCCGGAGAAAGTCGCGCAACGTTTGAGACGCGCGGCTAATCTGCGGTAGTTCGTTTTGCAGTGTCTACTACAAAAGACACGATTATAAACGCGCTCACGCTACACGTCAGCCTCAACATTTTACGGTGTTCGACTTGATAGTCTGGCGCAAACGCAAACGCCATGCTAATCGTAAGAATAATCCACCAGGCAAAAGCCTGTGAGAAACAGACGAGCTTAGACCTTTTAAGAATGACGTCGGAGTACGTCATAAAAGCGAGAATCCCGTTAAAAAAACCGATTAAAAGGAAAATCATAATAACCTCAGGAGCGGTGCAATGAGTGTCTCTGCAGGCGAAGCCTACGTTACTATCTCTTGTGATAATAGTTCCCTCGAACGAGGATTACAAGAGGTAGCCGCTAAAATAAATGAAACTTCTCGAATCGTTTCGAGTTCTGAACCGAATTTAACGCCTAAAATAAAAATAGACCCTCGACCAGTCGTAGACGCTCTTAAAGAGATAAACGACGCGACGCGTGCGGCGGAAGAACAGAGTAAAGGGTACTCTGCAGTGCTCGCGATAACGTTCGGAGATATTTTCTCCGCGATAAAATCTTTTGGGATGGGCGTCGCTAATATCCTTGGCGAGGCTGGCGATCAGTATGATAAAATGTCGCAACGCGTCGGAGTCTCGACGTCCGCGCTCTCGGAATACGCCCATGCGGCAAATATGTGCGGCGCTAATATCTCTAACGTTGAAGGCGCGCTTCGTCAGATGTCCGCTGTATCGTTGAACGCGTCGAACGGAATAGCCGAAGCCAAAGCGGCGTTCAATCGACTGGGAATAGATATTGAATCGTTCCAACGATTATCGCCAGAAGAACAATTCGACCTTATAGCAGACCACATAACAAAGATAGAAGACCCGACGCGTCGAGCTGGCGAAGCGATGCGCATTTTCGGAAGCGACGGGCAGAAGTTACTCCCGCTATTTAGTTCCGGGAAACAAGGTCTAGCGGAGATGCGAGAAGAGGCGCGCCGACTCGGCATCTCAATTGACGACTCAGCCGCTAAAATGGGCGCTAACTTTGTTGACGCGTCAACCCGACTCAAAGAGTCGATTCGCGGAGTCGGTCTTACAATTGCAGACGCAATAACACCCGCGATCACTAGTTTCTTAAACGGCGCGTCACGCGCGATCTCGGCTGTTACTGAATGGGCGCGTGAGAATCCGATACTGTCTAAATCCATCATTACAGTCGTAGGCGCGGTAGTCGGATGCGGTGCGTCATTAGCTGCCGCGCGAAACGCGGTTATTTCATTAGTAGGCGCCTATAATCGCATGAAGGGTGTAATACTCGGCGTAAATGCGGCAATGGGCGGGCTAAATGCTGTGGTTACTCTCGGAATGACGGCGTACGCCGCCGCAGCAGCGGCAATTGTCGCAATGTGCGTTCAAATGAAGAGCGCCGCCGATGCGGCTAACTCTGTAAAAACAGAGATGCAAGACGCGCTCGCCGCTGGTAACGCTCAGAGAGAAACCGACAAGTCTGAGTTAGAAGAGTTGGAAGCTCTGCGACGCAAACAAGCGATGCAGAAACTCTCTACTGAGGAGATACTCAGAGCGGTAGAGATCGTCGCTAATTTAAAGGCGAAGTACGGCGAAGTCGGTTACGCGGTTGACGCCGTAACGGGCAAGATAACCGCCGCCGCTGGCGCTCAGGATAAGCTCAATAAAAAGATGTTGGAAGATAAAAAACGCCAGCTCGACGCCGCTATTAAAGAGAAACAAGCGAATCTAGACACGCGAGCTATCGATAAAGAAATGGCGGATAAAGAGGTCGGACTACCAGAGCTAATTCTCGGTAAACAACGCGGTACAATGCGCTTCAACGCAATTGGAATGGATAGAAAAAAGTACGGATACGACTCCGACGACGACGTGATCGACGATAAGTCGTATAAGGCGTGGATGCTAGAAGAAGACGAAGGCTTCCAGACGCGTCTTAACGCGGCGCGTGAAAAAGAACAAGCGGAAGTCGACGCAATGAAGACCGAACGCGACGCGATCGAGGAAGCGTTAAAAGCATTAGAGGAGCCCGTTGAGAATCCCACCCCGGTCTCTAATATAACAGAAGAGGACGTGAAGAGCGGATTCGAGAAGACCGCCGGATTCGTCTCGGCTGGTGCGGAAGACTTACGCTCTGAGATAGAGAAACAGATAGACTCTATTCACGCCGAAGCGGAGAAGCTACGCAACGAACTCAAAGCTCTTATAGACCCCGAAGGAGCCGTAGACTGGTCGAAGCAGGAGTCGGTCGATTCATTCCTCAAAGACAATCCACAGGCGCAACAACTCTACGATCGTATGTCCGAAATATCAAAATCAGAGGAAGCTCAGATACAAAAGGCACGCGACGCCGACGCTAAAAAGCAGGAAGACGCGCGCGCTAAAAAAGAAGCCGAAGAGCAAAAGAAGCGCGACGACGTTGAAGGTAAGATAAAAGCGATGGAGAAGGAACAGTGGGAACGCGACGCCAGCGAGCTGGACAAGTCCATTGCGCGAATCAACGAACAGACAGCCGCGTACAAAGAACAGCTTCAAACTCTCCTCGATCTTGAACGCGCCAAAGGAGAGAACGCCGATCAGAAGCTCATAACTGAGATCGAGACGAAAATGTCGAACGCGGACGAAACGGCGAAGAAACGTATCGACGACGAACAAAGTAAAGTTCGTAAAGAAGAGAAGGCAAAAGAGGACGCAGGAAATCAAAAAGTCATCGACGCGTTCAGCGGACTCGTTGAGAAATTCGGGACTCCGTTTGAGAAGCTCGAACTTGCACAAAAGAACCTAGCGCGCGCGACCGCCGCGCTTCGCGACGCGCAGGCTAGCGGCGATAAAGAACAGATCGCCGCCGCGCTCACGCGACTCGGCGACACCCAGTCGCAATATCTCGACGCAATGGAAGCGTCGAAGGGCGTGGAACGGTCTATGAAGTCGCTTGGTGGAACATTCGACGCATGGCAGGCAACGTCTCTAACGCGGCAGGCGTCGTATGAGAAAAAAACGTTTGACGAGTCGCGCCAGCAGACGAGATATTTAGAGATGATAGCGCGCAACACATTGACGAGCGCGAGAGCTGTATTTGGATAGAGGTAGATATGGCGTTTAATGATTTAATTACGTATGAAGCAGTAGGAGCCGACGGCGTAACGTATCGAGTAACGGCAGGGTCAGATTCAATCACAAGAGGCCCTGGCGGCGCGCCGACGGCGTCAGAGCGTTCATTCGACGTTCAGGCTATTTCCGGACGTGGAAACTACTACGCCGCGTCATTCCTCTTCTTCCAATACGCTCTCTCGCGGCACGGATGCGACCCGTGGGGGAATCCAATTGCGGAGAACGGCGTAGAACTCTCCGAAGAAGCCGACGGGCTACAAAAGATATGGCGTGGACATATTCGCTGGGAGTTCCCATCTGCGTCGGCTACTATCGGAAACGACGTAGCGTATTCGTCAGGAGGGGACGGAGGCGGCTCCGGAGAAACCGACTCAACGCCATTCTCGTACGCGCCGTTCGTTTCGTCATTCTCGACCGCTGGCGGGCAACGACACATGAGTGTCAGCTATAATACGCGGGCGTACCCCATTAATGGCGTCGCGCCAAACTTCGGTGGAGGAATTGGCTGGAACGGCGAAGACTTTGACGGAGTTGACGTCGTGTCGCCGACGATTGTATTCGAGGTAACAGCGCGAACTCCCGCTCAGGTCGTGAGTAATTTCGGGGAGTTCCTATCTAGAACTGTGCCGTACGTCGGTTGTGTGAATAACGCTTCGTTCTACGGGTGCGCGCCCGGGTCAATCCTCTTTAATGGCGTAACGTCTGGAACGCTTCGTTCACGTAAAACTCAATCCGGAGCTAACGAGCCATATTGGGAAATGTCCTATTCCTTCGCCGCGTCGCCGAACGTAACGATCGACGTTCAAGGCGTTCCTGTGTATAAAGGCGGCTGGGAATATCTATGGGCGCTCGCCGACGCCGAGACTGGCGGAATACAAGCGGTGTATGTTGAACAAGTCTATCAGTACGCAAACCTAGCAGACCTAGGATTCGGAGGATAAAATGAAGAGACTACTCATTCCAATTCTACTTCTCTTCGCCGTCTCAGTTCACGGCGCAGAGTTCCGACGCGCCGAGACCTTTGAAGACGTTCATCATGCGACCTTCCGCGTAACGGTTAGCGGAGCGCGCGGAACAGCCACGCTCATTGGACAAGACGAGCGCGGCGCGATACTACTCACAAACCATCACGTCGTGTCGAACGCGCGTGAAGCGACAGTCGAAGGCTGGGGCTGTTACGACCGGAAAGCGTTAAAAGGCGTCGTCGACTGGCGCGCGTACAATAAGAACGAGCCGTACGACTTTGCCGAGATAGTCGTAGACCCCGAACAACTCAAATCCATCTACAACCCGCCGTACGTCGCGCTAGCGGGCGAAGATTGCGACCTCGACGACGTGCAAATCATCTCCGCCGGAGCCCCGCGCGGCGCGCACGTATCGACCTGGAAGGGCGTTGAATTAGGCAAATACAACGGTCGAACAATTATGTTTACTCCGCCGCCTGTGCCGGGGCAGTCCGGTTCGCTTATTGTGGCGAGAGTCGACGGCGAATTGTGGGGAGTCGCACTTCTCACGTGGCTATTCGGACGAGAGGGAGACGACGCCGCGACAGGCGGCGCCATTCCGATAAAACTCTATTACAAGGCGCGCGGCGTGCCAATGTCGACGCCCGCGTCTTCGCCTTCACTCCCGCCTATACCAGAGAACGCCGTTGAAGTCGCCGATCGCGCGCGACTCAGAGTATACACTTCGCCGAATCAGTGCGAGCCGTGCGCTAAATTGGAGCCGACGCTAAAAGAGCTGGAAGCCGAAGGCGTGCTAATCGAACGTATCGACGCGCTCGGCGCGCACAAAGAACTCGCTCTAAAAGACGGCGTTGAGAATATCCCAACGATCTACGCCGTCAACAACGACAATAAAGTTGTGCGCGTCGTTACGGCGGACGAACTCGCAGAGAATCCAAAACAGACGCTCCTTAACGCGTATAAATACGCGACAATGCCGAAGGAGCCGACGCCAGCCGTGGAGATCACTCAGACGACGCCGAAGCAAGAGACCCCGAATATTGTGTACTCTGTCGCGACCTCTAACGGAATCGTGGACGAGTCGCTCAAACGTTGGCGCATGCGCGGCAAAGAGGAGCCGGAAGAGACGAAGCCACAACCCAACGACACAGCGCGTCCTCGTATCGTCGCGCCGATTGAGAATATTGAGAACGCCATAAACGCCGCCGCGAAAAAAGCCGCGCGGCGCGCTATCGTTGCCATATTCTTTTGCGTTGTCGCCGGAGTATTAGTCGCCGACTCCGTAAAGCGCGCCTTCCTCTGGCTACTCGCCTTCCTCGGGAACGCCCTGCGCGGGCTACTCAAGAAAATGCTCGCCGCCCTTGAGGATAAAAAATAAGGCGCTATACTTGGGTCTGTTTCGGGTCTGTTTTAGGTCTGACGAGCGCCGTTACGGAGACAACGGACGCGGGAAATACGGATATTTGCGAGTGCGCGCCTGCCTTCATAAGCCGTAGGTCACAGGTTCAAGTCCAGTTTCAGCCACTCGGGAATTTCCCGGCTCAAAAGGTTCCCGCCTTGATCGCCCT
>ONJR01000228.1 GCA_900318195.1 uncultured Planctomycetota bacterium | reverse complement strand
GGCGTCGAAGGATATTTGGACTCCGACTTCAGCGAATTATACCCATTTTGGGTATAATTAAGAAACGGGAGCCCCCGGCTTCAGCCGGGTGGGTAACGTTGCGTACGACGTCGCGTTGGGTAACCAATACGCGAAAACAACCCCGGCATGGCAACGCAATGCCCGCGAAATGGGAATGCGCGCTTTATGGGCGCATGATCATTTTGCGCCCAATAATTATCGTTCGTACGTTGCATATCCAATGCGATCGCCGTCGTGGTTCATAACACCGCGACGTTAAGTAATCTCGAACCGGGCGCCTCGTACGTTGTGCAGGTCGTGGCGAAAGGGGACGGGTTAATTTCAAAAGATTCCGTTGCCGCGAAGAAGACTATTAAGACCGTTGCGCTAGTACAACTACCTCAACCGACGATTACTCAGACTGAAATATTTTATCGCGAGGCGAACGTCGCATGGCAAAACGACCCGCGCGCGATCGGATACCTCGTCTTGTGGCGCACAGCAAAAGAAAAATCTTGGCGCTCGGCGCACGTTTCGTCAGGTATTACGGATTATTACATTACTGGTCTGGAGCCGGGAACGTCCTATCAAGTTAAGGTCGTTGCGATCGGCGATCATTTCCAGACGCGCAATTCGAGCGAAACGAAGTACAAGACGATTAAAACGAAGGCGCCCGCGACCTTGGAACAGCCGAGTATTATCGGATACGCCGCGTCTAAGCATGAACTCGGCATAAAATGGCTTGCCGTGCAAGGCGCGGTCGGCTATCGAGTCGAATGGCGCGCGGCAAACGAAAAGACATGGCGCTCGACTCACTATTTGCTGCAGGAAGCGGCGCACGATCTGACGGAGCGCGAGCCGAACACGTCCTACGTCGTGCGCGTCATTGCGGTAGGGGACGGATACGAAACGCTCGATTCTAGCGCGAAGAAGACGAATACGTATAAGACGAAGCCGCTCGACGCCCTGGAACAGCCGACCATTACGGATAGCGAAATTCACCAGACGTGGGTCGGTATCCGTTGGATTCCGATAGAGGACGCGACCGGCTATACGGTAAACTACACGCGAGTCGGAACGAAAAACACGGTGAGCGTTGACGTCGACGCGACCAATGATGAATTTAACCTCTCTACGGAGCCTGGCGCGTCCTATAACGTCTCGGTCGTTGCGAAGGGGGACGGGTACGACACGCTCGATTCCAGCGCGAAGACGATTAAGCTTACGGCAAGCAAGTACGATCCTCTTCACGCTCCGGCGATTCTAAGCTACCAGACGTCCGACACGGCGATTACCGTCAATTGGAATAGGGGTGGATACGGAACGTTTGGATACGATATTTCCTATAAAAAAGTTGGCTCTAAAGTGACTGAAACGGTCAGGATTAAAAATACGCATGAAACACATAATTCGTACACGATCTCAGGACTCGTGCCAGGCGCGAAATACTCGATTTCCATAACCGCGCTGAGCTACGATCATCCCTCCGCCGATTCGAAACCGACGACGAAGACGATCGCGACGTCGAAGGCGCCCAAGCTCCTAGCGCCTACCGGCTTAAGTTTGAGACTTGAGAGCGAGGACAACTACTTCTTAAACTGGGAGCCCGTAGACAACGCGTCCGGCTACGAAATTGTTATGAGCGAAGTCGGTAAACCGACGGAGACGAAGACGTACTATTTCTCGCCTGTGGGGAGCGCCTCGCTGAGCGTCCAGCTTAATCGAGGTTCGGCCTACAACGTTAAGATTCGCGCGCTCGGCGTCGAGAACTACCTCGATTCCGATTTCTCGCAGTTCACTCGTGTTTACGCGTAGCGGTAAAATCGCGTAGCTAGTTGGCGGCGTATTAGCGTCGGGATTAGCGCGTACTATGCGCGCGCTAATCCCGGCGTTCTCTTGTTGTATTACGCGCTGTTGCGACGCGTGAAAAGGAACCTCGTTGACGCGCGTCGAATTTGCGCTAGAATAAAAACGCTTAACGCGACCATAACGGTAAAACGAAACTTTACGCGACTCACAATCATTGACGAATAGCCGCCTAATCACTACAAGAGAGAGTACTATGACCAAGAAACGCCAATCTTCGCCGCGAGCGCGACGTCTTGTCTTTGAAAATCTCGAGACTCGCGAACTACTGTCGATTAATCCTATCTGCGCGCAACCGGACGCCGTTGACGCGCGCAACGCCGCTATTTACGCCGCCGTTCAGGACGACTGCTCGATTCGGTTTACCCTAGACGACCCCGAACTTTCCAATGTCCGCGCCGAACCCGGGAAGCTCGAACAGCCGAGTATCAATTATTTCAGGGTTGAAACGAAGAAGGTTTGGATCGAGTGGAATTGGACTGGGGGCAATGGAGGATTTGACGTTCTATACCGTAAGGCGTCGGAAAAGGATTACCAAACATATGCCTCTACGCGCGAGCAACGCTATGAAATCAGCGGTCTTGAACCCGAAACGCAATATTATTTCAAGATTGTCGCAAAGGGAGACGGCGAGACGACTCTTGATTCTGACGCTGAGAAATATACCGTGATTAAAACGGCTAGAATGCAGAAGCTCGAGACGCCGAAAATTACCGATTTCACTACCGACACGCGCTCCATTTCAATAACATGGAGCGCTGTTCCGAGCGCGTGGCGATACCGCGTCGAGTATTGTAAGGCGTCGGAAAACTACTATGCTGAATGCGAGTACGATTTCGGGAGCCTAACCGCTAAGACGTCGTTTCTCGAGCCCGGCGCGACCTATGTCTTTAGAGTAACGGCGCTGGGGGACGGCGGCTATGCGTTGCTCGACTCCGCTCCTGTCATGAAGGCGATTAAGACTCTTACTGTTCCGCAACTCGCTCAACCGAAAATAACGAGCATAACGAGCGATTTGCGCGAGATCGAATTCGCGTGGAATGAAGTTCCCAACGCTACCGGATATACCGCAGTCGTAAAGAGTATGACGGATAAAACCGAGACGACTCATTTTGTCTCGTCCCAGGAAACGCATTACGTGGTTTCCGGTCTCCTTCCCAGCACGAGCTATCAGGTTAGCGTTGTTGCGTTAGGGGACGGGAAGACGTCGATCAATTCAAACGCGGAAACTAAGACGATCAAGACGAAGGCGGTTGTACAACTACCTCAGCCGACGATAACTCAGACAGAAATTTTTCGGCACAGCGCGAACGTCGCCTGGCAAGACGATCCGCGCGCGATCGGATTCCGCGTGATGTGGCGCGCGGCGAAAGAAAAGTCTTGGCGCTCGACGGACGTCGAGGCTGGAATTACGAATTATTCTATTGCTGGTCTGGATCCGGCGTCGTCCTATCAAGTCAAGGTCGTTGCGCTCGGCGATAATTACGCGACGGCCAATTCGAGCGAAACGAAATATAAGACGATTAAAACGAAGGCGGTCGCGCCCTTGACACAGCCGGATATTATCGGATACGACGTCGGTCGACGCTCGCTCTACGTACAATGGCGCGACGCGCTAGAAGCTTCCGCCTATCGATTCGAATGGCGCGCGGCGAATGATAAGACGTGGAGCGCCGTCTTCGTAGAGCCGACTAGAACCGAATTTACGCTGACGAATCTCAATCCGAACACGTCCTACGTCGTGCGCGTCGTTGCGATTGGGGACGGATACGAAACGCTCGATTCAACCGATAAGAAGACGAAGACGTATAAAACGAAAAAAGCGGACGCGCCGTTGACACAGCCTGATATTATCGAATACTCCGTCGCTAAACGCGCGCTCTACGTAAAATGGCGCGAAGCGGTAGAAGCCGACGGCTATCGATTCGAATGGCGCGCGGCGAACGAGAAGACGTGGAACGCCGTTTCCGGAGAGCCGTCTCAAACCGAATATGAGCTGACGGATCTCGAGCCGAACACGTCCTACGTCGTGCGCGTCGTTGCGGTCGGGAACGGAACCGAAACGTTCGATTCGACCGATAAGAAGACGAAGACGATTAAAACGAAGGCTCTCGACGTCCTGGAACAACCGACGATTACTCAGACTGATATTTTTTATCGCGAGGCGAACGTCGCATGGCAAAACGACACGCGCGCGATCGGATACCGCGTGATGTGGCGCGCGGCGAAAGAGAAATCTTGGCAGTCGGCGGACGTCGTGGCAGGAACTGAAATTTATTCCATTCAAGGACTGGAGCCGGGAACGTCCTATCAAGTTAAGGTCGTTGCGCTCGGCGATAATTTCGAGACGCTCAATTCGAGCGAAACGAAATATAAGACGATTAAAACGAAGGCGGGCGCGCCCTTGAAACAGCCGAGTATCATCGGATACGCTGTCTATAAACGCGCGCTTTACGTACAATGGAACGACGTGCAAGACGCCGTCGGCTATCGACTCGAATGGCGCGCGGCGAACGATAAGACGTGGAGCGCCGTCTGCGTAGAGCCGACTAGAACCGAATTTACGCTGACGAATCTCAATCCGAACACGTCTTACGTCGTGCGCGTCATTGCGGTCGGGAACGGTTCCGAAACGCTCGATTCCACCGATAAGAAGACGAAGACGTACAAGACGTTGCCGCTCGACGTTCTGGAACAGCCGACCATTACAGAAACCAAAATTAGCCCGACGCGGATCGAAATCTATTGGAATCCGATAGAGTACGCGAACGGATATACGGTAAACTACAAGCGTGTCGGAACGAAAGATACGGTGAGCGTGAGCGTTGACATTTCCACCTACTCCCACGAAGAGAGGCTCTCTTTCGAAACGGAGCCTGACGCGTCCTACATCGTCTCGGTCGTTGCGAAGGGGGACGATCGGGAAACGTGCGATTCCAGCGCGAAGAAGACGGTTACGCTCACGGCGAAGGAGGCGAGCGAGTTAGAACCTCTTGACGCGCCGACGATTCTAAGCTACCAGACGTCCGACACGGCGATTGTCGTCAATTGGAGTAAGTCGACACAAGCGTCTGGATACGAGATCGCCTATAAAAAAGTCGGCTCTAACAAGATCGACAGGATCACAGTTCCCAATTCTGGGCAAATCCACAATTCGTACACGATCTCAGGACTCGTGCCGGGCGCGAAATACTCGATTTCCATAACTGCGCTGAGCGACAATCCTAGTTCCGCCGATTCGAAAGCGACGACGAAGACGATCGCGACCTCGAAAGCGCCCAAGCTCCTCGCGCCTACTGGCATAAGTGTGAGACGTGTTGGCTCGTGGCAGGAATACCTCGACTGGACGCCTGTTGACAACGCGCGCGGCTACGAAATCGTTATGAGCGAAATCGGTCGTCCGACAGAAACGAAGACGGTCTATCTCGCGTCTGCGCCGGACGCCACAGCGCCCGTCGATATGACTACAGATCTTCCCTATGGCCTTGTTCATTATGGCTATAACGTTAAGATTCGCGCGCTCGGCGTCGAAAACTACCTCGATTCCGATTTCTCGCAGTTCATTCGCGTTTACTCGTAGCAGTCTAATCGCGTGCGAGTTTGCGCCGTATTAGCGTCGGGCGTCGCGCGTACTATATGCGCGCGACTCACGACGCTCTTTTGTTGTATTACGCGCATTATGAAAGCGCTTGGCTTTTGCGCGCGTTTGTGGTATAATTCGGTAGCCGCATAGCGCGATAATTGACCGGCGAGCGACAAGCGGCGAGTTAAGGAGTTAATACGTATGGCGGAAGAATTGCAGGAAAACGAATCGACGACGAGCGAGTCGACGCCGCAGGAAAAGCGCGCGGTCTTTCGTTCGCCCTCGGATGAAATGTTCCACAAGGCGCTCTCGCTACCGAAATTTGCGCGCGCGTGCCTGCGAGACGTCTTTCCCGATAAGGTCAAGCGGCTCGATCTCAGAAAGCTGGTCGTTGAGCAGTCTGATTTCTATACCGACAATTTGGAGAAACGCGTAGCCGATCTTATTTACACAGTTCCGCTACGCGACTCCAACGAGGTTGCGAAATTCACGCTAATACTAGAGCATAAGGGGCAGAATTCGCCGAGCGAAGACCGACTGACGTACTCGAAACTCATGTCGTACGTGGCGGAATACTGTCGGCGCGAGTCTCTTAAATCGGAAGAAGAAGCGACGAATCAGGGCGTTCAGCCGGCGGTCGCGTTGATCTATACCGGTTCGGACGCAAATCTTGTCAACATGTCGTGGAGCGAACTCTTCCGTGTTCCTCCGGGTTTCGAGGAGTTTGCGATTACTTTTCCTGTTAGATTTGTCAATATGACGCGTCGCCGCCTTCAGGGCGACTCGCTGTCGCGCTCGCCGTTTCTTTCGGCAATGTACGGAATTATGACGCGGCACGACCCGGAGGAATACGTTGGATTTGCACAAACGGCGCTCGCTCCGCTTAATACCGCCGAGAATCGTTGGACGGCTGCTGATCAAAGGATGGCTCTGTCGCTCATGACCTTCTTCTTCAAACACGGCAGAAGTCTGAAGGTCGAGCTAAACGTCGAGGACTATCAATCGCTCGTTAATTCAGTTAATATGGGGGAAAAAATGACCGACAAAGACGCAGAACAAGCGAAGATCTTCTATGATTTCTTTGTTCCGGGAGTTTGGGACGAAGCCGAGAAGAGTGGGGAGCAGAAAGGAATTGAGAAGGGAATT